>JADFZZ010000024.1 GCA_015232315.1 SAR324 cluster bacterium
GGTTTCATGAGTCAAGCCAAGCTGTTCAAGCCGAGCGTCAAACGCACCCTGAGGCGCTTCACCGAGCATGACCAGTTTTTGCCAGCGTTCCAGCAGCGCCTGGGCATCCTGATCAATCACAGGTTCCAGTGGCGAGGTCGGAGGCAGAATGATGTTGGCATGGCGGGTTGTTTCATTGAGATAAAAATCAATGGAAACCATGAAATCCAATTGTTCCAGTGCGGTGTCCAGACGTTTTCCATTCGGCGTGGACAAAACAGGATTTCCCGCAAGGGTCACCAGCGCTCGGATCTGGCCCTCACCAGGGGTCAAAATTTCATCAGCCAGTGTGGCCACCGGGAATTCACCGCCAAATTCAGGAAGCTTTCGAACACGGCTCCGACGAATAGCATAATGCCCTTTTTGTCCCATTCTCGCGGTGATGTCCACGATATCCACGGCAGGTTTGGTGAACATGGCTCCACCTTCCCGATCCAGATTGCCTGTCAAAATATTGAAGACCTGAATCAGCCATTGGGTCAAAGCCCCGAATTTCTGGGTGGAAACACCCATTCGGCCATACAGCACCGCGGATTCCGCTTTGCGGAAATCTCGAACCAGTTGCCGGATTGTATCCGCGGAGATTCCTGTAAATTCACTCACTTTTTCCGGTGCAAACGGTTCCACAATCGCTTGAATGGCTTCGACCCCTTCCATCATAATTTCCAACCGGCCTGAATGAACCAGATTTTCCTGGAACAGGGTATGAATCATGGCGGCCAGCAACAAAACATCTGAACCGGGCTGAATTGGAATGTAACGGGAGGCAACCCTGGCTGTTTCTGTACGTCGCGGATCAAGGACAACCACTTCCCCGCCCTGATCCTGAATTTCACGCAAACGTTTACCAATATCAGGAACGGACATCAGGCTTCCATTGGACGCCAAGGGGTTCCCTCCCAGAATCACCAGGAATCGGGTGCGTTCCACATCCGGGATAGGAATCAGGAGTTGATGTCCATACATGAGCAACGAAACAAGCTGATGTGGCAATTGGTCAACTGATGTGGCAGAAAAGTTATTACGGGTTCTCAGGCTTTTGGCAAACATCGGGCCAAAAATCATAGCACCCAGATTGTGGACGTTGGGGTTCCCAAGATAGACGCCCACCGCTGATTTTCCAAAGGAATTCTGGATGTCTTTCAACCGGGTGGCGACTTCATCAAACGCTTCCTCCCAACTGATTTCCTTCCAGCCTGACTCGGTGCGTTTCAAGGGTTGACGCAAGCGGTCGGGATCATTTTGCAGATCTTGCAGAGCCACAGCTTTCGGGCAGATATGCCCCCGACTCAGCGAATCCTCCGCATCACCACGGATGGACACAATTTCAGAGCCACGCGTCTGGATTTCAATTCCGCAAATTGCCTCGCATAATGGGCAGGTTCGGAAATGTGACTGAAGATTGTCATGGTTTTGTTGAGACATGATGTTCCTTGTGGAATAATGAAATAATCACGGATTGTAACCTAAGAACGAATAAAACGTTGCGAATATCCACTTTTTTTTGTCAATATCAAATTGGAAACGTTGTTCCAGGAAAAGGTTAATAGATTAATGGAAACATTGAATGTGAAACTGATCTCCAGATAAGAATTATCCATGCAGAATTTATGATAACCCGCATTATAATCCTCAGTTGTTTAGGCGGTATTCTATTTCATTGGTGGCTCAATCGGACTGTGCATTACGGTCCTGGTGTGCTGGTTCCTGAAGAACCCTTCCAACAGGAGTTGAAAACCACAGAAGTATTTAATCATGACGAATTTGTAATCACTGCAATTGCACTGTTTCAGGCAAGGGCAAAAGTGCTTTCAAAAAAATATTATTCTGATGAAGGCGCAAAACTATCCCCTGTGGATCTGGCCTTGGGATGGGGACGCATGTCTGATGAAGCGATTCTTCAGGATGTGGATATATCACAGTACAATCGGTTTTATTTCTGGAAGGTTGCTACTTTTCCGATTCCACGCAGAGAGATTGAAACACATAGCGCGAATATGCATTTCATTCCTGCCAATGATCAAGTTGCAACACAACTGGATCGTGTGAATCAAGGGGATTTGATCGGTTTCAAAGGCCGCCTTGTCAGGATTGACAGAGCAGATGGATGGCACTGGAAAAGTTCGCTGACACGTGAAGACACTGGAAATGGTGCTTGTGAATTGATTTGGGTCGAAGCCTTTTCAATCCTGAAACCACCGCTAAATTAGTGGATGTCGCAATTTTATTTGGAAATAATTGAACATGAATGATGTCTTGTGAAAGACCTTAGCATGTGATTGTTTATCCCGGTTCAACAAAAACGATTCACTCTTTCAGGGAATTTTGATTCATGGGAAAAGTCATCAGTTTTGCCGAAAAACGGCTTCAGAAAGCACAGGAAAAGCAAAATTTTCTACTTGAAGGATACCTTGTCTGGTTGAAATGCCCTAAATGTGAAACCCTGGAATATACAGAAGTCCGAATGCCAGATGGCAGGATCCATAACCGTTGTGGTTCAATGGTTACAGAATGTGAGGTGAAAATTGATATCAGAGCGGAATATACCATTGTAACCCGAAATTTGAAGATGTTGGAAAAATGGTTTGAAAAAACAGATATTCCCCTTGAGATTCTACGTCTTCTTGGTCCGGAAAAAAAGATGCTGGTACGAGTTCAGCAAGCAGAACTGGAATATCTGAGGCGCCTCAATATCATGGCGTTGCCGCATAAGGTTGAGCCCTATCCTGAGGAATGGGAGCCTGACAGTTCACAAAAACTGAAAAGGTTGCATCCGCTGGGAATGATCATGAGTGAGGCTCGACAGCCTGAATTGCATTTTGATGCTCAATCCTGAATGAAAGGTCTGAATGGAACTGCCTGAATCACTGGACCGTTTGGTCAGAGAATTGTCCCGGTTACCCGGCATTGGTCGCAAAACCGCACAAAGGCTGGCTTTCGGTATTTTGCGCTATTCTAAAGAGGAAGCTCACCGTTTGGCACAAGCTGTGCTGGATGTGAGTGAAAAAATTCAATTTTGTCATATTTGCGGTTCCTTCACCGATCAGAATCCCTGTTTGATTTGCCGGAAACGACCGCATGAAATTATTTGTATTGTAGAACAGCCCAATAATATTTTTTCAATTGAAAAAAGTGGGGTGTTCCGTGGTGTTTATCATGTTCTGATGGGGGCCATCTCACCGCTGGACGGTGTGGGGCCCGATCAACTCCGAATTCGTCAACTCCATGACCGAATTGAAACAGGCAACGTTCAGGAGTTGATCATCGCGACCAATCCAACGGTTCAGGGTGAGGCAACGTCTCTGTTTCTTCAGGAACAGTTTGAGCGAATTGTTCCGAAAATCACCAGACTGGCAAGAGGTTTGCCCTCGGGGGGGGATCTGGAATATGTGGATGATACCACCATGTTACAGGCATTTTCCGGACGACAAACTTTTTAGAAATGGTGCTAACATGAATATGCGGATGAAATGTTTATCAAAAAAAGAATGTTTCCTGATCTGCCTGATGTTTTTTATCTTTTACTGCCTGAATGTATTTGCTAAAGAAGCAGAGAGTTGTCTGGTGAGTTGTGTCAGACAACATCCGTTATGGGGGGCAAAATCATGCCGGGAAACAGATTTTTTCATTGAAGGCCCCGGCTGTTATGAAGTATTCAGCGGTTGTCTTCAGCAATGTGGAAAGTACTCACCCAAGGCGTATATTCCTTCTCAGAAAAAACTGACTGACCAATGGCGGCAAGGTACGGTTTGTGATTCGGAAATAACAAAAATCCCACTGGATTTGATGCCTGGAACGTATGAGGTTGACCCTCAGTGGAGTGGCCGCTGTGAATGTGCCAACAGTCGTTTGATTGAGGCGCCATGTGGTCATCGCAAAGCTTCATGCCAACAAGTTTGTAACACTGATGTGATTTTTTGAATAAGACATTTGGAAGGAAAGTATGGAAATCAGCCATCGAATTGAAAATGATGTGTGTGTGATCGAAATTGATGGAAATATCGCGTTGGATGGTGTCAAGGCTACAAAAAATTATATACGACCTTTTTTAAGCAATGAAGCCTTACACGCAATTTTAATCAACTTTGAAAAAGTAGATATTATTGACTCAACAGGAATCGGGTTTGTTGTTTCCGTGTTTCAGTTTCTAAGAGAACGCAATGCCTTCCTGATTCTATATAATGTGAATAAAAAAAATCAGGAAACCTTCAGCATGACACGACTGGATAAATTTTTGAATATCGCTGGAACTGAAGGGGAGGCCTATAAAAAACTGAATCAACTTAAAGAAAGTTCCGCCTCTTCACCGGCTTAAACCGAAATATAACAAAATGGCACGAAGCCGGAGTTACGATTCATTATTATCAGCACCCGGTGCGTGTCCTCTCGACCTTGCCATTCCGGCATAAAGTTAACTACCTCTGACTCAGGATCTATGGAACGGGAATTTATTATCAACGGAGTGAGTGTTGGACATATTTATAATCACAATGAGGAACGCGTGGCCGCATTGATCCCCGAAGTCCTCAGCGAATTTAAATTCAGAAAACTCACTGATCTGGATATTGAAGATATTTATGCGTTAACCCTGAACAGCATGCCTTCACGTTATATGCAGTTTGGCAGCGCCTTGACGATCAAGGAAGAGGAAGTCGGGGATGAAACAGTGCGGGAACAAATCCGTAAAGCCATTGAAAGGGTCATAGATAATCCACGGTAAGACCCCCTTCTTTTAAAATCAAAATATGTGACAGATACGTTGTTCAGTTTGCTGGTTCAATGACCTCCTGCCATGTTTTCCCACACAAAAACAACTGATTTTTATGACAATGATAACATGGGAATACGCATTGTTGTTGCTGGCGGTTGGAGTCATTGCCGGATTTGTGAACACTCTGGCAGGTGGTGGGTCCATGCTGACCTTGCCCGTACTCATGCTGTCAGGGATGCCGGCTGACCTTGCCAATGCGACCAACAGAGTGTCCATCTGGGGCCAATCCGCTTTTGGGGCTATGCGGTTCCATCAGCACCAGCAACTGGACGTTTCCGCGATCATTCCTGTCTTGATTCCTACGGCAAGCGGTTCCCTGATTGGTGCCTTGCTGGCTTCGTTTCTCCCACTGACATTCCTGAAGCCTGCATTGTTGATTGTTATGATTTTCATGGCGTTGATCATGGTGATCATGCCGTCTGTTCTGGAACCCGGATTGGATGAAATTCCCTTCACATTGAAGCAGAAACCTGCCGGAAACGTCGCGTTGTTCCTTTCCGGAATTTATGGAGGGTTTGTTCAGGCGGGAGTGGGATATATTCTACTTTTTTCACTCACGGGAATCCTGCGTTATCATCTGGTGAAAGCCAACGCGTTGAAAATGACAGCAACCCTCATTTTCAGCACAATTGCCTTGGTTGTGTTTATCTGGAGAGATCAGGTTTTATGGATTCCGGGACTCATTCTTTGTGTGGGAGCCATCGTTGGCGTGCAGGCCAGTGTTTGGTTTGCGCTGAAAGCTCACCAGAAAACGCTTAAATGGATTTTGCTTGTAATGATTTTTATGACCTGTCTCGGGGCCTTCTTCAAAAAATAATCCACTATGCTCTTGCAAACAACAGGGACTTTCGCTAAGGGTACATCAAAGCTTTCAGGTGAGTTAGTCCCCTCATGGAAGCACTCCATTGTGGAGTTTGTCAGATTGTTTATCACAATTCATGAACGGATGTTTTTTATGATAATGGATGGATTGCAGTTATTGGTCATGGGAATGGTCACCGTTTATCTTTTTCTGATCATCATGATTCTTGGCATCAACCTTGTTTCTAATCTTACGCGGGAACATTCTGAAAAAGAACGTCTCGCCATGCTCAAACAGGAACAGGAGTTGCGTGATAAAAAAAGGAAAAAATTGGCTCCTACATCAGCCGTTCAAACCGCAGGGTCCGTACCTGTCGCAGTGTTTGCCGCAGCGATTGACGCCTTCGAAGCAGATCGTAATCGCTAAATAATGCTTTTTATCAACCCCCATTTCAAAGAGGAAATGTGAAAAAAATTAAATTTATGGATACTTCATTTCGTGATGGTTTTCAGTCCTGTTTTGGTGCCCGAGTGCTGACTAAAGATTTCATGCCGGCGCTCAAAGCCAGTGTGGAAGCGGGAATTGAGCATTTTGAAGCTGGCGGTGGTGCCCGTTTTCAAAGTCTGTTTTTGTATTGTAATGAATCCGCGTTTGACATGATGGACCGCTTTCGCCAGGAAACAGGCCCCAATGCCAATCTTCAGACCTTGGCTCGTGGTATCAGCGTCGTGGCGCTCAGCCAACAACCCAGAGACATGATTGATCTTCATGCCAAAATGTTCAAGAAACACGGCATGACCACCATCAGAAATTTTGACGCGTTGAATGACGCAAGAAACCTGCAATATTCAGGTGAACGGATCAAGCATCATGGCTTGAAACACCAGATTGTAATTTCAGTCATGGATCTTCCTCCGGGTTCAGAAGGCGCTCATACTCCGGAATTTTATATGAAAACCCTGAAAGATATTCTGGCACTGAAAATCCCGTTTGATTCCATCTGTTTCAAGGATGCGTCAGGCATCGCCAATCCAGCCAAAGTGTATGAAACGTTCAAAAGCGCACGCAAGATGCTTCCTCCGGAAACCATTCTGTGGTGTCACACACATGACACCGCCAGCCTCGGCATCTCACAATACAAAGCTGCGATCGAAGGTGGCGCGGATGGAATTGATCTTTCCAAAAGTCCTTGCAGCGGCGGAACCTGCCAGCCTGATATGCTGTCGATGATCCATGCGTTGAAAGGAACCGATTTCACACTGGATCTGGATTATGAAAAAGTTCTCAAGGCTGCTGATGCTTTTGAACAAGCCATGAGTGATTACTTTGTTCCACCAGAAGCCAAAATGATCACGCCTATGGTTACTCTGGCCCCCATGCCCGGTGGTGCGTTGACCGCTAACACCATGATGATGCGTGATACAGGCACACTGCATCTGTATCCTCAAGTGATCAAGGAAATGTCGGAAGTCGTCCGGTTGGGAGGTTTTGCGACATCTGTAACGCCTGTTTCCCAGTTCTATTTTCAACAGGCCTATACCAATGTGACACAAGGTCGCTGGAAAACCATCACCAAAGGTTACGGCGATATGGTGCTTGGATATTTCGGAAGAACTCCTGTGAAACCGGATGCGGAAGTTGTTCGTCTGGCGGCCGAACAACTGGGTAAAAAACCATTTGATGGCGATCCACTGGATATTCTGGAAGCTGGAATTCCCAAAGCGGAAAAAGTTCTTAAAGACAACAATCTTCCTGTCAATGATGAAAATCTGTTCATTATTGCCAGTTGCGAAACCAAAGGACTTGAATTCCTGCAAGGCAAGGCCAAAGTCAATGTTCGTAAAATTTCAGAAGAGAAAAAGAAAGAAGCTGCCGTTGAAGTCAAATCAGCACCCAAAGCAGCCCAACCCGCCTCTGGCCCACGAAACTATTCTATTCTGGTCAATGGACAGAATTATCAGGTCACAGTGTCTGATGCCGGTGGAATTCAGGCCGCCCCATCAGCCGCGCCTGCCGCGCCTGCCGCACCCAAAGTTGCTGGTCTGGATGTCAATGCGCCTGCGCCTGGAAACATTCTGAAAATTGAAGTCACTGTGGGTGATACTGTCGCTGCGGAACAGGTTCTGTTGGTCATGGAAGCCATGAAAATGGAAAATCCTGTCAAAACTCCCAAAGCTGGAAAAGTGCTGGAAATTCATGTCAGTCCCGGTGATACCGTGCAGACTGGAAATCCGTTGGTGACCATTGGTTAATGTTCTTTCCCTTTGCTTTTTAGGGCACCCCGACAAGTTCGGGGTGATTCCATAAGCGTCTTCAACTTTCAATCAAAGTGAATTATGAAATACGGTTGGTTAGGGGTTTTATGTTTGATGTTGTTCTCTGCGACAGTGTGGGCAGAAGAACAGGTAAATATTACGTCTCCCCTTAGCGGAAAAGTTCTGAGGGTAGAAATCAATGCGGGAAAATTTATTTACAGTGGTGACAAACTGGCTGTGATCAAGGGGGCTGATGGCAATAAGACCGTTTTGCGTTCTGGCGTTTCGGGCCAGGTGACCAGCGTTACCATTCAGCAATATGATGAAGTCACCATGGGACAATCGCTGGGGGTCGTTGCCACCAATGTGATCATTGCGGAAAAATCGGAAAGCAAGGAATCGGCAGCTTTGCCAAGTTTTGGCAAACTGATGAAAAATCTGTTTGATTCCACTGGACTTGCCGCCTTGATCAATGGACAAATCCATGACTGGACCGATGGTCTGGGACGGATTTTGATGATCGGTGTGGGGTTATTGTTGATCTATCTGGCCATCAACAAGGATTTTGAACCCCTATTATTGATTCCAATCGGATTTGGTGCGGTGCTGTCCAATATTCCACTGGCTGGAATTGCTGAAACAGGTGGGCTCCTGGCATATGCTTTTGATGTCGGGATTTCAACGGGTGTTTTTCCCTTGTTGATCTTTTTGGGAGTCGGTGCCCTGACTGACTTTGGTCCGATGATCGCTAATCCCAAAACAGCGCTGTTGGGTGCGGCCGCTCAGGTAGGAATCTTTGGAACACTCATCGGTGCTTTGGCACTGAGCGAATATATTCCAGGTATCCACTTTACCATCCGTGATGCCGCCTCTATCGGAATCATTGGTGGTGCTGATGGTCCAACCTCTATTTTTCTGGCCAGTCAACTCTCTCCCCGGTTGCTGGGCGCGATCGCGGTTGCGGCGTATTCGTACATGGCTCTGGTTCCCATCATTCAACCACCGATCATGAAAGCCCTGACCACCGAAAAAGAACGTGGAATCAAAATGGAGCAACTCCGTTATGTGTCCAAGCGGGAAAAGATTCTGTTTCCGTTGCTGGTGCTTGGCTTGTGTATTCTGCTGTTGCCCTCGGCGGCACCATTGATTGGTATGTTGATGTTTGGCAATCTTCTCCGTGAATGTGGGGTGGTTGAACGACTTTCGCAAACAGCCCAGAATGCCTTGATCAACATTGTGACCATATTCCTGGGATTGGGTGTTGGCAGCAAATTATCAGCCGACAAATTCCTTAATCTGGAAACACTCGGTATCCTCGTGCTGGGATTCCTGGCTTTTTGTATGGGAACAGCCGGAGGGGTACTGATGGCCAAAATCATGAATAATGTATCCAAAGATCCCATCAATCCACTGATTGGCGCGGCTGGAGTTTCAGCGGTTCCAATGGCGGCACGGGTGGTCAACAAGGTCGGTCTGGAAAGCAATTCCCAAAACTTCCTGCTGATGCACGCCATGGGACCCAACGTTTCCGGGGTACTGGGATCAGCGGTCGCTGCCGGTGTGTTGCTTGCCGTTTTGGGTTAATCTCTCAGATTATCTCTGAAAAAAATTCACGGTCCCATCATCCTCGTTGGGACCGTTTTTTTCTACATTCCTGTTTTTCCATCCACAGCACGTTTCAGTTCCTCAAAGGATTCTGACAGATACTTAGCAAGTTCCTGAATTTTGGGAATGCCATCCCTGCACGCTAACAGTCCAAAACATAATTTTCCATGATAGCTCGTCACTGTGATATTCAATCCCTGCCCACCGAATAAGAACGAGACCGGATAAATGGCTTCCATCGTCGCACCATTCAGATAAAGTTGTTCTTTAGGACCCGGATAATTGGAAATGACCAGATTGAAGGCTGGTACCGTCTGGTTTTGCATTTGAAGCAACTGAATGGTGAACATCGGGCTTTGCAGAATCAGCATGAGATTTTGAGCCGCTTCTTTGGACAGACCACTGATTTTTTCTTTTCCTTCCCTGGAAGACTCCACGATAATTCGCAAACGTTCCAGCGGGTCCGCAACATCAGTTCCCAGTTTACAGAGAATATTGCTCAACTGGTTGCTCACATGCCCTTTGCTTTGGGTTTGAATCGACACAGGCACAAAGGCGATCAGTGATTTTTCAGGCAGATCATGATGTTTCAGCAAATAATGACGCAAGGCTCCTGAGCAGATGACCATGACCACATCATTGACGGTTGCGCCCATTTTTTTACCAATTTGTTTGATTTCAGCCAGTGACAGATCCTGGCTCGCAAACCGTCGCTGTGCGGAGGTGACCACGTTGATGGAAGACACCGGAGCATTGAACGGAAGCGGTGCTTTCATTTTATGTGGTTCAGTCAGGTATCCTGTGGAACGCAACAGCAGATTGATCAATTCAGGAACAGTGCTGATCTGGGCTTTTATCCTCTCCAGAAACGCTTGTTCTACAGACTCATTGTTGTCTTTTTTCTCATCAGGTACGGCCTGCCATGGCGCACGGATTTTCCGGTTTTCAGGGGATGTACTCAGTATTCGTTGAATGGCCTTCATCCTGCCGAGGCCATCAATACAGGCGTGGTGGACTTTGAAATAAATGGCGAATCTGTCACCTTCCAGTCCTTCAATGATGTGAAATTCCCACAAGGGCCGACTTCTGTCGAGCAGGGAGCTGTGCAGTCTTGAAATCAGCGTATAAAGTTGTTCATAGCTACCTGGGCCGGGAATGGCGGAATGACGGATATGGAAATCCAGATCAATGTTGTCATCCACCACCCAATGAGGCAAGCCGAGTTTGAATGGCGGGTATTTCAGTTTTTGATTGAAAGGCTCAATGAATTGTTTCACCTGCCTCATTCCTGTGACCAGATCTTTAAAATAATCACCGTCATAAGATTCCGGTTTCTTTAAAATCAGTACGCTGGCCACATGCATCAATTGTTCGCGTGTTTCAATCTGCAAAAAAACAGTATCAATGATATTCAAACGTTTCATAAAGTCCTTGTAATTAAAGAATCAAAGTTGTTCCGGTGTTTGTTCCGGTGTCTCAGACTGAAGTTTGTTGGGGGTATCTGATTTCCTGTCCCGGGGTTGTCGCCAGACAATCGTTTTCCAGTAGCCATTGGTGCTGAAACATTCCCAACTCCATTTGCCCCATGAGATCAGCATGGATGCCAGCCAGATGGCCCAAAACAGCATAAATCCACGATAAACCCACAGGGGCAATGAAATCACCTGAGCTTGCGTCAGCGTTGAGGCCGACTGATCCTGATACCATCTCAGAATGGTGCCGTTGGAGCCGTTTCCTGAAATCTGCATTTGCGGAGACCCGAGCAATCCCTGCTGAATGGTGTACAGCAACACCCCCAAAGAGCCAAACGTGAGTAGCACCAACCCGAGCTGGAGTATGTTGAATCGGAACGTTGATCCGGACTGATCCATCGAACGTCGCCAGCCGATCGCAAACAACCAGATTGTGACCAGCAGAAACGCTTCCGGCATGACAGGCGCCAGTCCCAGTCCGAGCAATATCCAGTGCAGGGATTTAAGTGGCGTGATGGTCGTTTTTCCGAGTCCCACACTGACCAGCAGAATGATCAGCAGGGTTCCCCAGAATAACACCGCCGGCCCCATCAGCGGACCACTGACCCATAAAATCCAGCGGTTTCCGGGCATCCGTACCTGAATATCGGAATTGACTACCGGAGTTGCCATTTTCAGAGCGGGGGTTTTGGTCTGTGTGGAAAGATCCTGCTGTTGATTCCAGGAAAGATCCATGATCTGATTTCCCGGCATGACAGGCAACACCAACTGATTCTGCTCCATTCGGGGCACCTGGGGAATTCGGTTGATCAGCACCTGATTCAACTGGCTGTCCTCAGGCAGTCGGATGGTGTATTCGCCGCCCTTGCTGGAACGCAGATGGAACTTGAAGCGATATTCCACATGGCGTTGCCCCGGAGTCATGTGGAGTTGAGTGTAATCGACGGTCATGGTCGCGCCTTCCACGGCTTCAGGGCGATGAATTGACAACTGGATGGATTCTTCGGGCCACGGCCGCCATTCAGGAACCCACAAGCCCTGACGACTCAAATTGTTCAGTGGAGGAATTCCCTGATAATCCACATGCCACACGGGTTTGACATTCAACAGCCAGACTTCCTGCCATGCCAGCATGGATGGCGCTTTTAATTCGAGCTGTTCTTGAAACCGCAAGGTTGAATTCCATGATGTGGACTCTCCCGGAGCAAGATGGATGAGTGCCTTGCCATTTTTAACCTGAATCGCCTCGCTCATGACGGATTCGCCCTCCAGCAGAGGAATTTCCACAATGGCCGACGAATCAGACACGTTCATGGGCGTGATCGTCGTCTGAATTTTCCATGTCAATTCAAACAGTAATTCCCGTTTTACCTGTAAAAAAGGCGGCAAGGCCTGCGTTTGCAGAACCTGCGGTTCATCCGGACTGGCTTTGACCTGTTTCTGAAGGCGGAAAAATTGCAGGGACGGACCAACCTTGTTGTCAGCCAGAATTCCTTCAACACGCCAGCCTTCCAAAGTGACAGTCACCCTCTGCGGAATCACTTCAAAATTAAAATCAATCACGCGCTGATCAAGAATTTTTCCGGAAATAATGATCTGTTGAATTCCCGGTTCCAGCGCCGTGGCAATCTGACCGTTGGACAATCGTGTTATCGAAGAGGGTTTCCCGTTGACCATAAGGGTATTTAATTTCCAGGACTGAATACTGCCTCCCAACGGCATCACAATATGTTCCAGCGCATGAACTTCATAGCGGACTCTCAGCTCATCCGGAGTCATTTCAAACCAGGCCTTGGTGACAGTCGCGCATTGGGGCAAACATTCGGGCGGTCGGGTCAGCCGATTTTGAAGTTCTTTCAGCAAGCCCTCGGGAGGAAACTGGGCCTGTGCCACAGAGGGGGAAAAACTGCTGACAACCCCCAACAGCAGAAACAGGGACAGCGATAAATTCATTAAATTTTTAAACGAATATTTGTTTCGGTCTGACCAGTGAAATTCCAGAAAGAATACAATCATCACCCCCAGAAGGATGACCTTGAGGAAAGCCAACAGCAAATTGACCCAGGGAGGCGTGAGCCATAATGTTATTTTCTGATTTTGCGGCACAGGTCCATTCCATCCGAGATTGATCGTTTGCCAATGCCATAAGGGAATACCACTGCCTGTTTGAAGTTGGGATTTCGGATCCATTTCATTCCAGTCCTGCTCCTGTTTTTCCATGGAAAGCATCATGGGTGCTTCAGGCAAAGCATTGTATCCTTTCATTTCACGTTGAGGTTCAACCTGAGAGAAACCATCCATTTCCTGTTCATCGGCCATTGGCATGCTCCGTTTGGCTTTCAAGGCGGAAGAAATTCCGACACGTCCTGACATTCCCGGATTATGTAGATAATTCTGAAACATGGTTTCCACATCCATGACCTGCCATTGATTTTCCAGTTGGGGGTACAACCCTTGACGCAACTGCTGAATCATGAACGGCAATGCCGCAAAAATCAGGCTGACCAGAGCCAGAATCCGCCATGTGTGCACAAATCTTCTGAATTTTCCCACAGGGAGAACCCTCAATAACGCAACGGCGCCCAGAATATGCAGAAATACCCAGCGTGGAGCCTGGGGTTCCTGATAAATCAAGGTCATGGTGACCATTGTCAACAGACCGGCTTTCCAACCCCACAAGCGAAACGAGGCAAACACAATCAGAAACACCACAAACAAATCCAGCAAGGTCCATCGATCGATCCATGAAGTTTGGGTGGTGTCTGTGCCCTGAACACCCCAAAGGGTCCAACCCGGAGGAAGATGCAGTCGAGCGTTCAGTGATTGCAGATCTTTCTTCCAGCCAACCACCGGCAGAGACATCGAATCCCTGATCAGTGAGCTTTCGGATTGAACATTGATTTGCCCCGGACGAACTTCAATGCCCGCAGGAGCATTCTCCGCGATCCGGGTGATGAGCTGGTCACGGCCATTGAGGGTCACTCGATCCAGATGAAAAATTTCGTTCATGTCAAGGCGAGTGCCTTGGCGGATCTGCCCCTGCAATTGATCCAGAACACTGAAACCTGTGCCTTCAAAATTGAGCCAATACTGGCGTTCCAGGCCCAGTTGATCGGGTTCAGGCTGTCGTCCCCGTTTTTTTTCATTGAGGGTGAGCGCTTCACCGGGCAGTACCAACCAGGCAGGATAATTCCTCCATTCGGGCGGCATGGAGGTTTGTCCCGGATCCACCGAGGTTCCACCTTCCACCTGAACAACCCTGAGTTCCGGATGAGAAAAAAAACTCCAGATTTCCTGCTTTGGCATCCGGTCATCACGGGATTCAACCCGCAATTGATTCAACGGTTCACTGGACCGGACAGAATAACGGATGTTCCAGTGTCCGGGGCGTACCTGAATTTTCATGGAATGGTTTTCTTCCATTCTGACAGCCAGAGGACTGTTCAAGGCGAAGGCAATCGTTTTGCCAAAAGTTCCGGGATCAATCTCGATTTCACGGGTTTTTCCTGACACATCCAGTTCCAGATGTGTGTGAATGAGGAGTGGAACCTGATCTTCAATCAGTCGGAAAACCCTGAAGCGAACAGAATCTTCTTCCACAACAGGTGGCGGTGTCGCCTTGTCAGCCGGTTGATTCAACCACAGCATTCCCTGTGTATCAAAGCGGGGTGTCCTGATTTCTGTTTTACCCACCCACAATTCAATCAGGCCGGTATTGGGGCTGATCTCCAAAAATTCCGGTAAGGTGTCCCATTCCCATAGTCCTTCAATTTCATGGGTTCCAGCGTCCAGCCAAACTTCGGATCGGTTGTCCAGTTGCCTTACCGGGACAGGTTTGCCTTTGATCGTCACATTCTGTGCCCAATGTCCGGATTTCCCGGGCAATTCAGTCCATCCTGCCTGATACACGTCCAACGCCTGAATGAAGCGTCCACCTGTTTCATGGGCATAGATTTTCAGACTGTAAGGCCAGACACAGTGTCGTTGCTGAAACTGGTTGTATAAAAAGGGGCAATTCTGTTGTTTCTGTTCATGCAGAACCCATGGAACCCATGGTTTGAGCGCTTCAGGAAGGTTTTTGATCGAGGTTGGTTCGGCCTTGATGCTGGAGGTTGCTGAGAGCAATAAAAAGAGTAGAACGGACCATGCTGAGATATATTTAACGGCGCCCATAACGTACCTTTCAGGGAGTTACTTAGTGACAAAAAATTCAAGGAGGTGTCACTCACATCTGTAACAAACCAGAAAACCAAGGTAAAGGGGGAATAAAGTGGGGCAGACTTGTGTGTTTGACCGGGAGCAGGGCGAACACACATGTTTGCCACTAAGGAACCACAAAAGAATAACTGCCCAAAGTTTTTATCACACGCTCCCTTGCCAGGTCTGTAGAGACGCGCTATAGCACGTCTCTACGCATGCCCGGCAGGAAATGTCTTTTGAAAAGTTATGGAAGTTATTTTTTGCGTATTCCGAAGTGTTGTGAACGGAAATGTGACCAATCCTGAAATTAATAAATCTGTGGACAACTGGTTATTCATCATCTCGGTTCTGCGCGTACAGCCGGATAGACAAATCTGAAATGTACCTGGAGTTCCTGATCCTCAAAATCATCCGGCAACGCAGGCAGACTGGATGCCCCCAGGATTGCGCTCAATACGGATTCTTCCATTTCTCCAGAAGCACCAAGGACCTGAGTCACTTCAAAATTTTTCAGGGAACCATCTCTGTTGAGCGATACCTTCACAAACACCTCACCGCCTCCGGGAACCTTACCCATCATGTAATCCATCGGCAGATTATTTCTCCAGTTATAAATCAGGGCCTTGGCCCAGCGTCCCATGTAAGATTCATACGGCCAGTCATAATTGCTCAGCGTAAAAAATGTATTTGGCCCCACACCTTTGGCTTCAGGACTTCCGGGTGGAGGCGGACTGTGATTGACCGTTTTTTTTGCGGTGGATTTGTTGGGAAAACTTTTGCCTGTAGGACGTTTGGGCGTGGGGGTCGGTGGCGTTTCGTGGGGTTTGTTGAAATCCGGGTTCAGAAAATAATTGGGGGGAAGCGGTTCAAAGACAGGCTGTTCCGCGGTTGGTTGGGGTATGATCGAAGCTTCGGGTTCCGGATGAGATTGAGACAGCATTGCGACCGATTGCTCTTGTTTCACGGTATTCTCGGGGGGTGGCAAAGCTTGCGGTTCTTGAATGTCGTTGTTCACACTTTTCGCCTGGGGGACTGGTTCCTCTGGTTGCAACATTTTTTCCGCAGGTTTGGAATTGGTTTCCGCAATTCCTTTGGGAGGTTCCTGCTGTGGTTGTTCCCTCTCTGTGGACCCCTGGAGTTTCTGGGTGCTTTGCAACAGTTTCATGCTTAATTTTTCTGATTCCTGTTCTTGAATCAGATCATTCAGAAGTTTTGGCGGTTTTATATCCGGAGGTTGCGGGATGTCCTCATGTTTTTCCTGTTGTGGAACAGGTTGAGGGGGTTGTTCAGGTTTGGGCAGAGTTTTGACAAGTGGGGGCGAAGGCTTGGCCTTGGGTGGAAGGTCCATCAGTTCCACTTCCAGCGGACGATCATCCCGGGTGGATTGCTCAAACCATGGGGCTGTTTTCCAAAGAAGAACACCATGAATCAGTAACGCGATCAGAAGACCAAGTCCCCAATATCCCGCTGAATCAGTACGGGGCTGTGAGTAGTTCATGGTTCAGAAACATGGATGGATTAACCCTGGTCAATGACTTTGGGAACTCTGAACAGGTTATTGTGAAGATAGGGGCTGAAACTGTCAGGCGTTACGCTTGATTCCTTTAAAACATCCTCCCTTGAAATTTTACAGAATTGTTCATCCCGGTCTTCAAGATCTTGGGGAAGATCCAGTGTGTTGAGTTTTTCAAAATAATCCAGAACCTGACTGAATTGTTGGGCAAACTGGATTTTTTCTTCTGCGGTCAGTGTCAACGAAGACAACTCGGCAATTTTATTGACCTGTTCAATGGTAAACATACTTGGGAACCTTTAAAATAAAATGGAAAACTTTCCAGAACATCATTTCTGCCGTACACGTAGAGACGCGCGAATCGCTCGTCTCTACAGGCCTGAATTACAATTTCTACAACTTATTCTTTTGCTGTTGCTTTGTCTCCTGAGTTATTCAATGATGGCGAGTTTGATTTCAGCAATCACCGCAATTTTTGAGTCAACAGTGGCTTTTCCTTCCAGAATCCACAAATTCCGTTTTTTGTTTTTGAAGGTTGTTTCCAGAATCAGTTGATCCCCTGGAACCACCTGCTTTTTGAAGCGTACATTGTCCAGTCCGCCAAACAGCACCTGAAAATTTTCCGGTGGATTTTCAAGGCTTGAATGGATCACAAACCCGGCAGTCTGAGCCAGAGCCTCCACCATCAGCACACCAGGCATGACCGGGTTTCCCGGAAAATGTCCTTCAAACACAGGATCGCCTGCGGAAATATTTTTAAGGGCTTTGCAGTATTGCCCCGGTTGGATTTCCAGAATCCGATCCACCAGCAAAAATGGATAACGATGCGGCAATACTTTTTTAATTGCTTCCAGATCAAGCATAACACTCCAGTTTTGTTATATTTTTCAATCTCAGATTCAGATCAATGCTTTTCAGCTTTCAACGCATTGTAGCGATCAATGATTTTCTGGGTAAAATCATCTTTATCTTCTTTCATGTATAAAATCACTTCCGCCGCGTTTTTTTCCAGCACCACATCATATTTTTCCGCAATGGAAACAGACCGGATGACCGTTTTCAGTTCCTTGAAAATTTCTTCGGTGAGACGTCGTTCTTCGGTACGGATATCCTGTTGGAATTGCTGGATTTTTCCTCGTAAATTTTGTTGTCGTTGCCGAAGTTCTTCTTCTTTCTGGCGTTTGGTTTCCGGATTCAGCAAGGGATTGTTACTCAATTCCTCGGCCAGAGTTTTTAATTCTTCTTCTTCCAGTTTGATATCCTGCTGTTTTTGTCGCCCCTTGCTTTCCAGAATATTTTTGGAACGGATGCCTTCTTCAGATTCATTCAATGCCCGGTTAAGATCCACCACACCAATTCTTAACGCCCATGCTGAATTGGTCACAAGCATGATTAATGAAAATATCCCGAGCCATTGCCATTTGAATTGTCTCACTACGCCTCCATATTGTGAAATAACTTTGAAATTGAATTATGTTGAAAGGAAGGGTCACCATAAAAAAAACAGGATAATTATGCAATCAAAATCTCAGTGAAACTCAGACTCATCCGGGATTGATGCGAGTCGACCGGTTGAATATAAATTTTTTTATTGAATATACTATTGATACGTATAATAGCTATGTGAAATTTACTCTAACAAATAGTTTTGTTCGGAAGGAAATTTATTAACAATCGGATTGCTGAAAGGAACTTATGAAACAATGACACCATACCACCTGTAATCTTTGCGCTCAAAATTGTGGATTGGAGGTTCTTGTTGAAAACAATCGAATTGTGCGGTCCAAGGGTGATAAAACCTATCCGGGGAGTCAGGGCTATGTTTGCCGGAAAGGCACCAGCATTGCCAGTTATCAGCACCATCACCAGATGCCACAGGCACCCAATGTGCTCAGAGAGTTTTCCAGCAATCCTGAAAAACTATTGGTGGTGATTGATCCCAGAAAATCCGAAACCGCCAGGGTGGCCAACATTCATCTGGCATTGCGTCCGGGAACTGATGCCTTGCTGACTCGGGCGATGATTGCGACGATTACTCAGAGTTGAAACATTGATAACGCTTCAGGCCAACACGTAGAAACCGGGTTAATTATTGCTATTGCTAAGGAATCACGTAGTTTTACGAGTATCAGATGCAGGGTAAATCTGCTATAATGCAAAGTTATTTTTTTGAACATGCCTTAGAATAATTTCAACATTGAACAGGGTGCACCATGTCCGATAACAAATTCGAGGCTGAGGTGCTTACTGAAACCTCTGGTACGGATCAAACCATCAAAGCCGTTAATAGCGAAACCATCCTGCTCAAAACAGGTGCCTTACAGAAAGCGATTTTCAATAGTGCAAACTTCTCGAGTATTGCCACCGATGAGATGGGGGTCATTCAAATCTTCAATGTCGGCGCCGAGCGTATGTTGGGCTATGCCGCCGCTGAAGTGGTGAATAAGATCACACCCGCCGACATTTCTGATTCGGAAGAAGTGATAACGCGTGCTAAAGCGTTGAGCATTGAGTTTGGAACCACGATTGCGCCGGGTTTTGAGACCTTGGTGTTCAAGGCTTCGCGCACAATTGAGGATGTCTACGAATTAACCTACATTAGAAAAGATGGCAGTCGCTTTCCGGCAGTCGTATCAATCACAGCGTTGCGCAATATCCAGGGTACGATCATCGGTTATCTGCTGATCGGCACGGATAATACGGCACGCAAGCAGGCAGAAGAGGCATTGCTCAAAGCAAGCGCCCTGCAGAACGCAATTTTCAACAGCGCAAACTTCTCGAGTATTGCCACCGATGAGATGGGGGTTATTCAAATCTTCAATGTTGGCGCCGAGCGTATGCTGGGCTACGAAGCCACTGAAGTGGTGAACAAGATCACACCCGCAGATATTTCCGATTCCCAGGAATTGATAAACCGTGCGAAATTGTTGAGCCTTGAATTCGGAACCACGATCGCCCTAGGCTTTGAGGCACTGGTTTTCAAAGCATCCCGCACGATTGAGGATATCTACGAATTAACCTACATCCGGAAAGATGGCAGCCGTTTTCCGGCAGTCGTTTCGGTCACAGCGTTGCGCGATACTCAAGGCGTGATCATCGGTTATTTGTTGATCGGTACCGATAATACCGCACGCAAAGAGATCGAGGCCGAACAGAAACGGCTCAGCCAACGTCTGCGTGACCAACAGTTCTATACACGCTCCCTGTTTGAATCCAATATCGATGCCCTGATGACCACCGATCCAACCAGCATCATCACCGATGTCAATAAACAGACAGAGAAACTTACCGGTTGCTCACGGGATGAATTGATTGGAGCCCCCTTCAGTAATTACTTCACCGATCCGGAACTAGCTGAGGCCGGCATTAAACTGGCACTGACTGAAAAAAATGTCATCAACTATGAACTTACAGCGCTGTCCAGGGACGGTGTGGAAACTGAAGTCTCCCTCAATGCTACCACTTTTTATGATCGGGACAGGAAGTTGCAGGGAGTGTTTGCCGCAGCGCGGGACATCACTGAACGAAAATTTCTGGATCAAGAGCTCCATGAAAAGAATATAGAGTTGGAAAACGCGAAATCGGTAGCGGAAAAAGCCAACCACGCAAAATCAGACTTTCTTTCGAGCATGAGTCATGAACTGCGCAGTCCGCTCAATGCCATTCTCGGATTCGCCCAGTTGATGGAGTCCAACACTCCGCCACCAACACTGGACCAGCAGGAAAGTTTAGCCGAGATTCTTAAATCCGGATGGCATTTACTGAAGTTGATCAACGAAATCCTCGATCTGGCGAAGATCGAGTCCGGGCATGTGCCGCTGTCGATGGAACATGTATCGCTGGGGTCCGTCGTTGGCGAATGTCGGAGCATGCTTGACCAACAGGCGCAACAGCGTGAACTCAAGATGATCTTTCCCCCATTTGATATTCCGGTCTTTGTCTATGCGGATCGAATCCGTGTCAAGCAGGTTCTCATCAACTTGCTGTCCAATGCGATCAAATACAACAACAAACAAGGAACCCTTGAGTTATCTGTCGTCGACGCAACGCCGGGGAGAATCCGCGTGAGCGTCAAGGACACCGGCGATGGCCTGAAACCCGAACAAGTGGAGCAACTCTTTCAGCCGTTCAATCGTCTTGGGCAGGAAACAGGCACTGAGGAAGGCACAGGGATCGGCCTCGTGGTGGCCAAACAATTGATTGAACTGATGCAGGGCACAATCGGTGCGGAAAGTACCGTTGGCGGGGGAAGCGTGTTCTGGATTGAACTCAACTCAACTACTGCGCCAGGAGTTTCAGTGGCACAGATCAACACCATGAAATTGCCCCAACTGCATACCATCACAGGAGAGGGGCCACACACCCTGCTCTATATTGAGGACAACCCCGCCAACCTGAAACTGGTTGAGCAAATCATGGAGCGCCATCCGGAGATAAACCTGCTGACAGCAAATCATGGAAAACTCGGGATCGAAATGGCCTACGCCAATCATCCGCGTGTCATCCTGTTAGACATCAATCTGCCTGATATCAACGGTTTTGAAGTCCTGAAAATCCTGCGTTCCAATCCAGCCACCTTGAGCATCCCCACCATTGCCCTCACCGCGAATGCCATGCCGAATGATATCAAAAAGGGCATCGAAGCGGGATTTTTCCGCTACATTACAAAACCCATCCAGATCAATGAGCTGATGAACGCGGTGAATCTGGCACTGGGACATAAGCAAAATGGCATACAGTCAAACGTGCAGTCCGAAGAACTGAACCCTCGTCTTTCTTCCAAAATTACAAAATTTCTCATGGAAAACGGAATGTTCCATGATGTCGTGGTCAAACTACCCAAGGCTTTGATACTGCGAATGCAGGATGCCGTTAGTGTCGCGGATTTAGACCGTCTGCTTGAACTGATGGACGAACTCGAAGGAAATACCGAACTGTCACAGCATCTGAAAATGCTGGCTCGAAATTATGACTATGATACGTTGCAACACATCTTTACAAAATTGGAGGAAAACCATGACTGTCATTAACACCTCAGGGCATAGTCCGCTCAATATTCTGATTGTAGACGATACTCCCGCTAACCTTAAAGTCTTGAGCGATATGCTTAAAGATTTCAACTTTAAGGTGCGACCGGTTCCAAGTGGAAAACTGGCCTTGCATGCGGCAGAAAAAGAACCTCCAGATCTGATTATCCTGGATATCATGATGCCGGAGATGGATGGGTATGAAGTCTGCCGCCGACTTAAGGAAAATGAAAAATTGAAAGAAATACCGGTCATTTTTATCAGCGCGTTGAATGAAACAAAGGATATTGTCAAGGGTTTCATCGCCGGAGGAACAGATTATATCACCAAACCCTTTCAAATTGAGGAAGTCAAAGCCCGGGTTGATATGCATCTCAAAGTACATTTCCTCCAGCTTGAACTTCAAAAAAACGCGATAAAACTTCAGGAACTGAATGCCATGAAAGACAGATTTTTTTCGATCATCGCCCATGACTTGAAAAACCCCTTGTCGGGTATCGCGGGGGTCTCGGCAATGATGATGAAACAGTCGCAGACCATGAAGGAAGAAAAGAAAAACCAATTGATTCAAATGATCCACGAAAGTGCCCAAAATTCCTTTAATTTGCTGGAAAATTTATTGCTCTGGGCACGCAGTCAAAAAGATGAACTGAAATTTAATCCCGTTACGCTGGATCTCAGTAAAATGATCCATGACTGTACTGCTTTTTTAGAAAATATGGCGCAACACAAACACATCGAACTCCTGCATGAGCTTAAGGAATCCTGCAACGCCGTTGCCGATTATGACATGATATTAACGGTCATCAGAAATCTGATCTCGAATGCGATTAAATTCACCGAACCCAATGGCACAATAACCATTTCTTGTGAAGAATCCGCGGATTCAATGATCCTGTCCGTAAAAGACAGCGGCATAGGAATGCAGCCCGAAGACCTTGAAAAACTGTTCAATTTGGACACTGTTTCAAAAATTGGGACCTCCAAGGAAAAAGGAAGCGGATTGGGGTTGGTTTTATGTAAGGAATTTGTGGAAAAAAATGGTGGAAAAATTTGGGTGAACAGTGAATTTCAAAAAGGAAGTGAATTTTTCTTTAGCCTCCCCAAATGAAACAATACAAAATGGAGAAACAGCATGAATTACTCTGAACTTTTACAGTCCATGAAACAGGAAGAAAATGGCTGGACCGCCTTGATGACGGAAGACTGGTTGCAGGGACGAAGTGCCTTTGGCGGGATTCAGGCCGCAATCGCTGTGAAGGCGATGCGTCCTCTGGTTTCAGAGGAAATGCCCTTACGGTCACTACAGACCACTTTCATTGCGCCAGTTCCTCCAGGTACTTTCCGGGTAACCGCACAGGTCCTGCGCTCCAGCAAAAACACTACGCATGTCGAGGCACGGTTGTTGGAGGGTGACAAAATTCTGGCACTATTGATCGGAGTGTTTGGTGGCTCCAGACCTTCCAAAATCATACGCGTCCCCCAGCAGCCAGAAGTTGTTTGTGACAAACCTGTTGAACTGCGTTTTATTCCCGGCGTGGTGCCTAATTTCACTCAGCATTTTTCCGCGTTCTGGATCCGGGGTGGATTACCGTTTTCAGGCAATCCACTTCCTGAGGTTGTTGTAGAGGTCAGTATGAAGGACTCCGGATTTGCGACTGAATCACACATTCTGGCAATCGCTGATTTTATTCCACCGGTAGCGCTTTCCATGATGAACACACCTTCCGCAGGCAGTTCGTTGACGTGGATGCTCGAATTTCTGGGAGATTCACTCCAAAGCAGACCTCTTGAACATTGGCGTATTGACGCTGAAATGGTTGCCGGACAAGAGGGCTACACCAGTCAATCCGTCATGATCTGGGGACCGGGCGGTGAACCTGTGGCCTTAAGTCGGCAGAGTATGGTCGTTTTTGGCTAAGCCCGTTTTTCAGTTCTCAAACGTAGCCTGAGCATTCAGGTGACTTTCAGATCAATCAACATGACGTCCATCAACCCTAACGATTGTTTATACTATTTGATTTCCAGAGCGACGCTGGTCACTACTTCCGCCTTGAAAAAAGATTTTGAAATTGCGGGAATTCCTGAAATGAAACCCGCCTATCTGGGAGTATTGCTGTCACTCTGGAAAGAGGATGGCTTGCAGTCTGCCGAACTTGGGAGAAAAGCCGGTTTGGAACCATCAACGATGACCGGACTGTTGGATCGCATGGAACGGGACGCGTTGATTCTCAGGCAAGCAGATCCGAACGACCGTCGTGCGCAGCGCATCTATCTGACACAAAATGGGCGAAACCTACAGGAATCTGTCATGGCTATAGTGAATCAAACGCTAAACAGGATGAATGCGGGTATTTCTGTGGAAGAGATCAATGTG
This sequence comes from SAR324 cluster bacterium, assembly GCA_015232315.1. Lineage (NCBI taxonomy): Bacteria > Deltaproteobacteria > SAR324 cluster bacterium. The sequence continues at coordinate 24,062 of JADFZZ010000024.1, forward strand.
GTAAAAAAGACGCTGAAAACTTTGTTATCCAATAGCCTGGGAGGCCAATAATCACACAGACAAGAATTTTCCGGATTCCTGTTTCTCTATCGCTGACGGGACATCTCCTCAAAAATCACCTTATCATAGAGTTGATCCACTGAACCTTGAAATTCAGTGGAGGCCAACACAAAATTTTCTCCGGCTTCATAGGTGGTTAACATCCAGCTATTGAGTTGCTCCGGAATTTTATGAAAGATCTCCACTCGTTTGATATGAGAATTGATCAAAACATAATCTTTCAGGGATGTCAGCCGTTTGTAAAGGTTGAATTTCTCTCCACGGTCATAAGCTTCAGTTGAATGTGACAACACTTCAGCAATCAACACAGGATGATGGATGAAATCTCTGTTATGCTGTTGGTCGTCCGATGAGCATGTGATGGAAACATCCGGATAAACAAAATGTACTTCCCGACGGGATTCAATACGGACCTTCATATCAGGTCCATGCACCTCACAGGATCTTCCTTTCAAAAACGTATGGAGTTCCCCGATCAAGTTGGTCGATATCGTGGAATGATTACGCTTTGCGCCTGCCATTGAATACAATTGGCCCTCATGAAATTCATGTTTGAGATGTGAACGGGTCTCAAATGCCAAATATTCTGTTTCAGTATAAATTTTAGAAAGTTTTCTCGCGGAGTACATAGGCTTAGAACATGTAAAGGTAAGCGTTCAGCCGTCAGTTATCAGTTTTCAGGAATTCTCAAGGCCTGGAAGCCAAACGATATTTTCTGCTATTGAGTTATAATGCTTCTGAAGCGCATAAACACTGAAAGCTGAATACTGAAAGCTGAACGCTTACATGTAAAGTTAGGAACGGTCATTTTTTGAATTACGGGACAGCATTGAACTGTTAACGGGAAACAGGCAACCCCTGTGACTGCCATTCGGCAAAACCATGATTCATGTGCAGGACATGCTGAAAACCCAGTTGCTTCATTTTGTTCAACGCCTGACTGCTGCGTCCGCCAACCTGACAATAGACCAGATATGCTTTCGAGCGGTCCAGTTCCTGAATGTTTTTCATAAAATCTGTTGAAAAATAATTGATCAGTTTCGCCTCAGCCAGATGTCCACGGGAGAATTCCGCAGGCGTTCGGAAATCCAGAATTTCAAGGGGCTGGTCTTTTTCGTTTTGCTGAAGTGCCTGAAACGCTTCATTGGCGGATACATTCCGGAATTGTGACTTGAGCGGTTGCGCCCATAAAGTTCCTGTCATGAACAGCACGAGCCATAAACAGAGTAGCGATTGTTTCATAAGTTCTCCTTTGAGGTGTGAAAGGGAGGCGTTTTTTCCCGGAGGGATTCCTGATCTTCTGAACGGATGATACAGGTGGTATCAATCCCGCCTCGAGTGTTATAAACAGTGCGGACAATGAGCACTTCAGGTTGTAGCAGTTTGTTGAGATCCTGAAATATACGGGATGTTACTGCTTCCTGAAAAATCCCCACATTTCTGAAGGAAAGATAATAATATTTAAGCGCTTTCAACTCCACCAGCCAGTCCTTCGGAACATAGTCCACCACAATCAGTCCATAATCCGGCAAACCTGAAAAGGGACACACCGCGGAAAATTCAGGCATGCTGTAACGGATCCACTGACGTGGTCCCTGATAGTTAAAACGTTCCAGGAAGTCTGGATTGATGGAATCTTCCGATTCAAATTTGAATATTTTGCCTTCAGCATATTCCGTGCTGGTGACATCAGCGGAAACTGTTTTCATAAACTGTTTTCAATAAGAAAAGAGTGGTAAAATCATGAAGTACGAAATGTATGTATTATTGCGACAGGAGGTGAAGCACACGGAGAACATAATCATCAAACCGTTCAAAAAAGATTCTCAAGGTCTGGATAAAAAATGGCATGGTGACAGACATGAATCCAAACCCCAACAGCAACGTCAACGGAAACCCGATCACAAATAACTGAAACTGGGGCACAGACCGGTTGAGGAGTCCAAGGATGATGTTTGCGAGAAACAGCGAAACAATCAGTGGTGCCCCAATCTGAAAACCAATGGTAAAAATACTGGAGGATAATTTTAAAAATTCTTCGACCAGATTTTCACTCAAGCCAGCCTTGCCCGGAGGAATGATCTGATAACTTTGCACAATAGCCTGGATCACAACATGGTGCGCGTCAATCATCAGGAACACCAGAGAGGCAATGACCTTGTCAAACACCGCGATCAGTGACGATTGTTGTTGAGTGGTTGGATCAAACATGTTGGCAACGCTCAGCCCCATCTGCATTCCGATCAATTCTCCGGCAAAACTAATGGCGGCAAACATGATTTGTCCGACCATGCCCAATGTCAAACCTATCAGCAATTCGCTGGTTACCAGAATGAGAAAATGATGAATGGCGTGAACGTCAACAGGAATGGCTGGTAGGAACGGATGGATCAAAAAGGTCATTGCCAGGGAAAAGGCAATTTTTATCCTGCCTGGAATCGCAACGTCTCCCAAAATGGGGGCTGTCATTACAATTCCGGTTATCCTGAGCAGAACCACAATAAACGCCATCAATTCTGACGCATTGTAACTGAGTAGATTGGGCACTTCTGCCTCCCTGTCCGGGGTAACTCAAAAAATACTTTTATCCGCTCAGGAAAACGCAGGAATCAATCTTCGCCGAAATTCCGGCTGTCTTCAAAAGTGTTGGCATTGCGTGCTGTGCCGCGTTCCATAGTTTCCTGACAGAAAACACAATAGCGTGTGAAGGGAAGAGCCATCAGGCGTTTTTTGCCAATTTCCTCACCGCATTCATCGCAAAATCCATAATCTCCAATTGCCATCCTTCTCAGAGCATCCTCAATCTTCAGGAGTTTGTTCCGTTCACGATCCTGCAACAGCAGTTTAAATTCGCGTTCCTGTTCTTCAACACTTTCATCGATTGGATCACCCACATCGTGATCACTGTTTATATCCTGGTTGTGTTGTTCTTCAATATCCGCCATCAACTGCGCTTTTTCCTGCATTAGAACTTGTTTAATTTCTTCCATGGTTACCTTCAATAATTAGTCGGTCCGTAAACCAGAGACGGGGACTCACCCTCATCTGTAAGGAAAGCAATGATCTGGATGATGCCCTGTCAGGCATCAAATCAAGGTGTGAGGTTCTAAAAAGATCAGGTGTATATGTCAAGGAAATTGACAATTTTCTCTGTTTCCATGCAATTATATAGCATATAAAAAGCACCTAAGCAAAGTGATGGTTTGGCCATGCAGAATCCTTACCTCAAAAATTGTAACATTGTCTGAAATTACAATGTTGAGCGTTTTTCAGGAAACACGCTGGAGCAAGGCTCCGAAAAATCCCATGATGCCAGCCTCTGGCAACGTTTGAAAAAACCCCTCCTCTGTGAGCCATGCCTGATAAGGCGTCTGGTCCTCAAGAAGTTTTCCCGGTGGCACAACCTGAAATGCGGGATGCTGTTGAAGAAATCTGGAAATTTGCCGCTGATTTTCTTCTGGCTCAAGTGAGCAGGTCGAATATACCAGAAAACCGTTGATTTTGGTGACAGCCGCTCCTGATTCCAGCAGTTTCCGTTGCACAGAAACCTGCCTTAGCAGATCCTGTAATTTTGCAACACGTTTAATGTCAGGATTTTTCCTGATGGTTCCTGTGGAAGAGCAGGGCGCATCCACCAGCACCAGATCAAACGTCTGATCGGTAAACGGCAAATTATGACCATCAGCGGTCAACAGGAGCGGCATTTTAAAAGACAGTCGGGTCAAATTTTCTGCCAGAAGACGCATTCTGGCATGGGCGGAATCGACGGAGACCACTTGAACCGCGGCAGGATTTTCGAGCAAATGAAAGGTTTTGCCACCGGGTGCCGCACACATATCCAGAATTTTTCCTGATACCACAGAGTGTATCAGTCGCATAAACAGCCAGGAAGACACATCTTGAACAAACCATGGCCCATGCTGAAACGCTTCGCCCTGCAATAGCGATGAACCCTGAGTCAGGATCCGCCCTTCCGGTACCAGCGGATGGGGCATGGAGTCGTCAGGAAAAACATCGGAATTATTCTTGTTCTCCAGGGAATTCTTCGAAAAAAAGGTCATGCCCTCATACTGGTTATTGGCCACACACATGGATTCTGCCAGTTCAGGACCATAAAATTGCCGCCACCGTTCAACCATCCATGCCGGATGGGAGGTTCGCACCTCCAGTGGATGCGTTTCAAGGGCTATTTTTCCTGCGGCCAGATCACGCTGAAGGTTGCGCAACACCGCATTCACCAGATTTTTTTTATGTGGAACTTTGAAAACTCCCGCGAGTTCTACGGCTTCGAAAAGTGTGGCACGCTCAGGAATTTTTTCCATGAACAACAATTCAAAAGTGCCCAATTGTAAAATGATCCGCACCACATCCGGCAGTTTATGGAGTGGTTGGGACAAACGCGCGGTGATTTCAGTATCAAGCAGGATGCTGTTTCTAAGGATTCCCTGAAACAATGCGGAATACAACCTTCGATCTTCACTTTTGGGGATGGAAGGCGGCAACTCTTCCGGCAACCAGCCCTGTTTCTGGAGATTCAACAAGTTTTTCACACACCAGAATCTGGCGGGATTTACAGACATACGGTACCTTTCTCAGCGTTCCAGCACAAGGAGTGTTTCAAAATGGGGTGTTGCCGGAAAAAAATTATACAATTTCCAGAAAACCGGGCGGTATGCCCCGAGCAAGCGTGATACATCACGGGTGCAGGTGGAAGGATTGCAGGATAAATAGATCAGTCGTTTCGGTAGTTTTTTAAGGATTTCATTGCAAAAGCCGGCATCAAGTCCCGCACGGGGAGGATCCACCAGGATCACTTTGTCGCCCTCAATGTAATTTGGTAAAGTTTCACTGCGGCCATGCAATGCCTGATAATGAGTCAGATGATTGAGCGCGATATTGGCTGAGGCGAAGGCGACCGCGTTCCTGTCACTTTCGACCACCATACAGCTTCGAACCGCATCAGCCAGTCCAATTCCCAGGGCGCCGACCCCGCCATAGTAATCGACCAGGTGCTCATCTCTGACAAAGGGCAGTATGTCCTCAAGCACGGCATTCAAGGGAAACACATTGATCTGAAAAAAGGCCTGGTCGCCATAGCGCAGAACCCTGTGCCGGAGCACTTCTTCCAGATAGGGGATTCCCAACTGTTTGATCAATCGCGGGTGTTTCCTGTTAGTTGTTTCTTCATAAATCCAGAGTCCGGCCAGCCCTGTTTTTTCAAACAATGATTGAGCCTGTGGAAAATGTGAGGAATGGATGAACAGACTTGCCTGGATCGCCCCCCCGGTGCAGGTTCGTACAATCAGTTTTCTGAGTTGGTTGACCTCAATTTTTCGGGCTTGAAGCCATTCCAGAATGTTGTGTGCCATCTGGTTCAGCCGGGATTCCCCCAACAGACAACCACAAACAGGTTGCAGATTATGGGTTCCGCGCTGGAGCATGGCGAAGGACAATGTTCCCTGATGCATCATGAAATTGAATTCAAGTTTGTTGCGGTAGGAAAATCGTTGGTGTTCTGTGAGCGGATGGATGGTGAAATCAAGCGGCAGTTTACAAAAACGATTGAACAATTCCCGGGCAATCTCTATTTTCCAGTGTTGCTCACAGTCAAGCGTCATGATCTGCCACGGACTGCATGAGTAAAAATGGTCTTCAACCGGTTCAATCCGTTGAGCCGATGGTTCCAGAACCTGAAGTGTTTCCGCCTCGAGGTAATCTTTTTTTTCTTCCAGCACCGACACCTGAACCCGTTCCCCGGGCAGTGCATTTCCAACGAGTATCACCTTCCCATTCACCCTGCCAAGCCCATTCCCTCCTGAAACCAGTTTTTCAATCTGGCATTCCAGAACTCTCTTTGGTTGTGGCGCTGAAATTTGTTTAGTCATTTTTCCTTTCCCCCTTTTCCCTTTAACCTTTCCCCTTTAAAAAGGTTTTCCTACGAGTGAATAGAGTTTGGCTTCGGTAATGATGACATTCAGTATGTCGCCGGGTTTTCCTGTGGAGTCCTCAATCATGATCGAATGGTTGCCACGGGTTTTTCCTGTGGGACATTGAGAAAATTTGGGATGAAATCCTTCAAGCAGTACTTCCTGTGTTGTTCCGATCATGGATTGATATTTTTCGCCAATGATTTTCTCATGCAATTCCAGCACAATTCGCAAACGTTCATTCTTAACCTCTTCAGGAACCTGTTCATCAAAGGTTGCCGCGGGAGTTCCAGGTCGTGGTGAATACTTGAAGGAGTACACCTGGTCAAACCGTGCCAGTTCCATCGCCTTAACCGAACATTGAAAATCTTCATCGGTTTCACCGGGAAAACCCACAATCAAATCGGTGGAGATGGCGGCCTCAGGCAAATGACTGCGCAAGAGATGAACTTTTTCCATAAATTCTTCCAGCGTGTAATGCCGTCGCATGGATTTCAGAATTTTATCGGATCCTGATTGAATTGGCAGATGCATGTGTTCACAAAGGGAGGGCAATTCCACAAAGGCCCGGGCCAGATCTTCCTGAAAATCTTTGGGATGAGGGGAAATGAAGCGAAGTCTGCTGAGTCCGGGAAGCGCATCGAGTTGTCTCAATAATTCCACAAAATCCACTCCGTTGGCTTTGTAGGAATTGACGTTCTGACCCAGCAGGCAGATTTCCACAATTCCTTCAGCGACCAGTTTACGTGCTTCCTCAATAATATTTTCCGGTTCGCGGCTCACCTCAAGACCACGAGTGACGGGAACAATACAGAAGGTGCAAAAATTATTACAGCCCTTGGTGATGGAAATATGCGATTTGAACTGTGGTCCGGGTGGAGAGTGAAACAGGGTTTCCGGGATAAAATTTCTTACTTTTTGTTTATATTCCTTGCGTTCGGTACGCAACACCCGTTTGCCCTGACGGACCTGTTCCAGCATTTCCGGAAGATCAAACAGATTGTCTGTTCCAAAAACCATATCGACTGATTTTGCCCGTTTCAGAATGGTTTCACCTTCCTGTTGCGCCACACACCCCCCAACCCCGATGATGAGTCCGGGATGTTTCTCCTTCAGCATTTTCAATCGTCCCAGCATGCTGTAAACCTTTTGTTCAGCCTTATCTCTGACAGAACAGGTATTCAGCAGAATCAGGTCGGCGTCCTCTGTTTGATCGGTGTAAACATAGTTTTGCTGTTTCAGAATTTCGGCCATTTTTTCAGAATCGTATTCATTCATCTGGCAACCGAAAGTTTGGATATTCACTTTTTTAGTCATGAGCAAACCCTTGGAACTGAAAAGGAGTGTTTAATAATTCAAGGAATCCGGGGAGGTATAAGTCTGCATGGAAAAAAACTCAATTCCAAAACCCTGCCTGACGATTTACTTTGATTGATGGAACATTTTTTGCGTTTTCATTGACGGGAAATACTGGAAACTGCTCTTGTAATTGATAGCAAGAGTGTGTCACATCCATATAAAACATCAGTCGGTTTTTTATGCACAACCCACAAATAAACAGGACTCATGGGTGATGAAGACAAACTACAGAACCGTCAATCAACTGAAACAGTGCCTTCCACTTCCGAACAACTGCTGGCAAAGATCATGAGTCTGCCAACGGATCAACAGTATTATCTGGAAATCATAATCGATGGTCTGGGTGCGGGAAAAACCAAACAACAACGCCGTGCCGCCAAAAATACGGTGATGACCATTCTGGGGATTGTTCCCTCAGACATGACACTCCTCCGCCAGATTCAACAACTGTCTCCCTCTGCCAGAGAGGATGTCAAATCATTCATTCAGGAACAATTGCAGGCAGAACCTGAAATGGAATCACTGGTACGCACTCCAGTCTCGTCGACGCTTCCCTCAGAATTATCTGAATCCCCGGAAACGCATCCCGTTGAAGTGACATCTGCGGCTGAGGTTCAGATGGATTCCGTTGCCATGGAATCCACTCCGACTGAAGCATTGCCACAAATGGCGGAATCAGACGCCGAGACATCCCCTGACGTGAGTAATTCTGAGGCAGTGTCTGAAATATCGGCTGTGGAACCGGATTCCACGATGGCGACCGGCACTGTGGACATAGCAGAAACTGAAATACCTGAAATGGCAACAATGGCTGAAGAACCTGAGGTGGATAATTCCCGGGACTCAGCATTATCAGAAGCAGAGACCAACGAACAACCGAGCCTTGCTGATGAAGAGAGAGCCGCCAGGGAACTTGTTGAAGCACAAGCCCGGGAAAATTACGAAAAATTTATCAGGGAACTTGAAGAACTCGACAATGTGACAGATTCAAAAACCCGGATTCACATTTCAACACTCGGCAATGGATTGCTCATCAGTACTGATCAGGAAATTAAAAATCTGCATGAAGTGATTGATATTTACGTCGGCATGAAATTCAGGAATGTATACGGGTTATTCAAATCAGAGGACAAACACGCCGTGGAACATATCAATCCTGAAAAACTGATGTACATCATCATGAATGGAATGATTGTGGATAATGTCCGCTATCCCGTTGAATATGAGGTTCGGGTGTGACGACTTCTTTGCTTGAAATTTGTGTCAATGGCAGTTTTTTTCCAGAAAACCAGCCGGTATTGACAGCCAGTGATCGAGGCTTGTTGCTGGGTGATGGTTTGTTTGAAACCATTCGGGTTTATCAACAAAAACCATTTTTGATCCAGCAGCATCTGACACGAATGCTGGCATCAGCCCGCCACTTTCGTTTTCCGCTTTTGCCCGATTCCTTCGTGATCCATTCATGGCTTCAAGCGTTGATAGAGCGCAATCAGATCCAGACCGGCTATGCGCGCGTCACCCTGACCCGTGGCCTCAAACAATCTCCCGGACTTTACCTTGATCAGGAGTCTCACCCTCAAATCATTATTGAAACAAAACCGCTTGAATACCGGGAAATGACCTGGAACATCACCCTGGCTGAGGTCCGTCGTTCAAGAACATCCTTGATTTCCGCGCACAAAACAACCAACTATCTGGAAAACCTGATGGTTTTGGATCAGGCAAAAAATGAGGGCTTTGATGAAGCAATTCTCTGTGTGGAAGAAGGACTGGTTCAGGAGGGCACACGCACCAACCTGTTTTTTGTCGAAGAAAACCAACTATTCACTCCACCCCTTGAATTGGGGCCCTTGCCCGGCATCACACGGGGACTTGTGATGAACCAACTCCAACATGGTTACCCTGTGACTGAACTTCCGTTTGCCTGGGATTCTGTTCGCATGGCTGACGAGGTGTTTTTAACCAATTCCCTGTGGGGCATTATCGAGGTTTCCCGGGTGGATGAATTGCATAAACCAGCGGGAAAAGTGACGCAGAAACTGAAGCAGGTCTATCTGCAATATGTACAATCATTTAAGGAGACAAAAATATGAGTCAGGATTCGTTTTATCCGTTGATGAACCGGGATGTCTGGTTTGTTCAACAAGTCCGGGAATGGGGCGAAATTCTCACAGGCTTCGAAAGCCGCAATAAATATGAGATCATTGATGAGCATGGTAGCGCTCTCGGGTTTGTGGTCGAGGAATCAGGCGGTTTCATGGACACCCTGCTGAGACTGTTCCTGCGTTCTCATCGGCCCTTTCGGGCTTTGATCCTTGATGCGCAGGGAACGCCTGTCTTGCAGATCATTCGTCCTTTTTTCTGGATCTGGTCATCGCTCAGCATCCTGAACATGTCAGGGGAGCCACTGGGAGAAGTGCATCGGCGGTTTGCGCTGTTGCATCGTCAATATGACCTGCTGAACAAAGAGTTGATTCCATTTGCCAGAATATGGGCCGGATTGTTCAGGATCTGGACTTTTGACCTGAAATCTCTTGCGGATGAAACCATCGGCATGATTGCCAAAAAATGGAGCGGGATGTTTCAGGAAATGTTCACCAATTCGGATCGTTATATCATTTCCATCGACCCCTCAGTCGCTCTTGAACCCGAAGAAAAAGCTGTTGTATTTGCCACGGCCATCTCCATTGACTTTGATTATTTTGAAAAATCATCCAATTCATAACCAGTCGCTGTCGCTGTAGGTCTGAAAATTTCCGGAGTACTCACATTATTTCTTGTCAATCCGATACACGCCGTTCCATTGTGCTGGAGGTAGTTTCAGAAAGGTTTCACAACGGTCAATGAACACTTGAGGGACAGGATCTTCAGGCAGAAGTTCCTGATAATTTCTGAAACAGGCCTGAGCCTCTTTCCATTTTCCTGCTTCATAGATGCTGACAGCTTCCTGAAAACTGGTGAGATGCTTCAGTTTTGCTTCCTTCAATTCGGGCCGATCATGTTCAAACACATCATAGAGCCTCGTGACAGCCTCCTTGCCTTTGACCTGCACGCTGTCAATCAAGCGCATCGGAAGAGTATGCTGATTTCCCAGAAAATTTTTGGTTTGTTCCGAAATGATCAAATCACAACCATACAGTTTTGTGAGGGATTCGATCCGTGACGCGGTATTCACCGCATCGCCCAAAACCGTAGTGTCCATGCGTTCTTCCGAGCCAATCACGCCAATGGTGACTTCACCGGTGTTGATGCCGATCCCGATCCGCAAGGGAACAGCGCCTCGTTGTTGACGAATTACATTGAATTGAGCAAGAGCGGATTGCATACCCAAAGCGGCATACACCGCATCTCCCGGATTATCGTCAAACAAGGCCATGATCGCGTCACCAATGAATTTATCCACAAAGCCATGATGTTCCCGAATCGGCGCTTCCATGAACTTGAGATATTCATTGAGGAACCGGAACACTTCTTCAGGCGGCATATCCTCTGTCAACGAAGTGAACGACCTGACATCTGAAAACAGCACCGACAATGTTGTTTGTCGGGCCAATCCGGTTTCCAGGGATTCTATGTCAATATTGCCCAGGCGATTGGTGAACTGTCGGGGCACAAAGCGCTCAAACACCCGCATGGTGGCTTCAGTTTGTTGACGAGCTTGCTGTTCCTGCGCATAAATCTGGGCATTGTTCATGGCAATCGAAACCTGGGTGGCGAACACTTCCACAATTTCCCGATCCTTCATGCTGAACACCGAAGACGCATGATGGTTTTCCAGATATAAAACGCCCTGCATCGTATCTTTCAACATGATGGGGACCGCCAGGATGGATCGCAACTGAAACGACCGAATGCTATCGCTTTTGTTCCACCGTTTTTCATGTCGCGCGTCACGGGTCACAATCGATTGTCTGGATTCAAAAACTTCCCTGATCAAAACTTTACTGAAGCGATGGTCTTTTGGCTCCAACCGGGTTCCTCTGGCATTTCGGGCCAGGCGCAACATCACATCATCTTCACTGCACAGGCCGGTGACTTGACAACAACGGCCCACCGTGAACAGATAGCCCTGCTCAGCGCCGGACATCTGCATGGCACCTTTGAGAACCTCCTCGAACAGCGACTGAATATCCAGTTGAGCGGATATTTTCCGGTTGATTTCCATCAGTTTGAACATATCGGCGTTGCCCTGAAGAAAGGAAGTCAGAGAGGTCGAAGATTCGCTGGTATGTTTACTCCATGTTTTCAGGTCATCCCTGAACAGTTCATAATATCCGGTGATGTCGAGTCGGAGCATTTCAGTGAGGATTTGTTCTGCTGTTTTAACCGCATTGGGTTGATGCTCCCTGAACCATGCCAGACGTTGCACCGCGAATTGCACTTGCAGTTCAAGCAGTGGCGCGTCCAGTGGTTTGGAAAAACTCCGGGCCTCCTCAAGGGCTTCCCCGGCCTTGTCGAAAAAATTCAGATTCATATACGCCCATCCCGCCATGCAGGCATACAATCCCTGCATGTAGGGGTCCGGTCGAAAATCCATCTGGATTTTTGCTTCATCCAGAAATTTCAGGGCGGTTTCAGGATCATCGTTGAATATCGCCACCTGAATCCGTCCATACAAGGCCATTGGCCGATCAATCTGCTGTTCAGCTTTTTCGGTCCGGTTCAAAATTTCCTCAAACCGTTGAATGGCATCACTCAGTTTTCCATTCATCCCCAACGCTCTGGCGATCAAACATTTCTCAATGGCATCGCCCATGGGGCCCATCAGGCCTGTCATCATCCCGGTGTACTCAGAATTGACCATTTCCAGAATCTTTCTGAATTCACCGCGTTCCATTTCCATGATGGCCTGAGCCGCGATTCTCAATGTTTCTCCCAGACCTGTGTTTTCGGTGTTCAACCTGTCGGCGATTTGATGAATGGTGGCTTCCAGTTCACGAAATCGCCCCTGATAACTCATCAACGACGAGAGGATGATCATATTGTTCACCACCTCGTTATAAATTTGATATTTGAAGGACAGTTCCATGCCCCGTATGAGCAGATCGGAGCGTTCCGCATAACTCTTGCCGCTGGCAATGCGGCCCAGAATATTGAGAATTCGGGTCAGATATTGTTCGTCTTCAGGTTCAGTCGCCATGTGGATCAACTCTTCACCAAACCGGAAGGTGTCTTGTTTGAAGCCTCTGAAAAAACTGAGCATAGCCTTGAGCCACAGAAGTTTCATGATCTGGACTTTATTGTGACCAGCCCACTTTTCCAGAGCCAGCGTTTCCTGCCATAATTTGTCATACTCCTGAGTGTATAAAAAATTATAGCGAATGGCTTCATAGCGCACATCAAACTGTCGATCTGCGGGAATCAAACCCTCTGGTAAAGAGTTGAGATATTCCACCGCAAGATTGAAATAAATGTTGGTCTGGCGTTGGTAGGTACGCTCATCATGCGTCAGCATCGCGGATTTGAAATAGGCTTCAAACGCCTGTTCATTGTTACCGCTTTTCGCCCAATGGAAGGCAATGTCATAAATGCTGTCCGGAGAATCCGGAAGAATCCGCTGTTTCAGAAACAGGGCAATTTCCTGATGCAGACGCGCTTTGTGGTCGGGAACGAGACTGGAAGCCAGGGATTCTCTGAGTTGAGTGTCACGGAAGGCATACAGTTTTTTGGAATCCACCATCAGGACATTGTTCTGAATGGCTTTGTCCAGAATGACCAGCAACTCATTGTTTTGCAGGGGCTGAAGCTCAGGATGCGCTGGAATAATCCGGAGTAGCGCTTCAAAAGTAAACGCTCTGATAAACACGGCACCGCATTGCAGTACCTTTTGTTCCTCAGGTGTGAACAGGAGCAGTTCCAGTGAACCAGCTTTTGCCGACTCCACTTCGCCCATGAGACGTTCGGTCTGTTCCCGATCGACACGCCATGAATTGTGCTGATAATACACGGCATGATGATCCACCAATTGCTGAAGAATCTGACTCAACAAGCCCGGGTTTCCATGAACCAGATTGTAAAGACGGTTCATTAAAAAAGTCATGTCCTGTAACTTTTGGGAAAAGACACGCTGAAGCAACAGTCCAAACTGTGCCTCACTCAACGGATTGAGAAACATGTGCCTGAGCGTTGGCAAATCGAGAAGAGACAGTGTCTGTTTAAATTCTTTGGAAAGTTGTTTGTAATTGAAGGTGATGATCCACAAAACTTTCAATTGCAAAAACCGCTTCAGATCACCAAACAGACATTGAAAAGACTGGGCATCCATGTGCTGGAGATCATCAACCATGATCACCAGAAAGTGATTGTAGCGTGCGGTGATTTCAATAAATTGATAAACCACTTCACGATAATCCTCGATCTTCCACGGATTGACGGTTCGGGATACCGGAATCATGCCGGGTTCCAGCCAGTTTTCCAGTTCAGGAACAATTTCAAGCAGAAGCGGAAATCTGGTGTCGAAGGATTTGATGAAATATTGAACAATCGTCATTTGCTGAGCAGGTGTCATGCTTTTCAGAAACACATCAAACTGTCCCAGCAATGTTTTGAAAAAATGCATTGGTTTTTCACGGGAATCCTGACGCGACTGAACATGCCAACATATTTTTTCGGTGGTGCTCAGTTGATTGAACAGTTCCGAGATAAACCGTGTTTTTCCAACCCGGGGTGCGCCTTCGACCAGAAGCATTTGGCCTGATCCCAGGCGCAAGGCCTGATCCCTGTATTCCATGACGGTCTTGATTTCCTGCTCACGACCCACCAGCGGATATTGTCGGGGAATGCTCCAGGAATGGTCTTCCTCACCCAGTTTGAAATGAATGGAATGAGGCGCTTGTGTTTCGGCCAGACGGACATAGCGCTGAATGTCTTTGAGCAGTCCCTGGGTGGTTCGGTAGCGGTCATCCGGATCTTTGCTGAGCAATTTGAGAATGATGTTTTCCAGAATCACCGGCACATCAGGTCTGAATTGAGTCAAAGGTTCTGGTTCCTGAGCCATATGTTGATGAATCAACAATGCCGCGTCTTCATGCTCAAAGGGAACTTTTCCGGTTAAAATCTCATACATGCAGATCCCCAGCGAATACAGATCGGCGCGATGATCCACCGGACGATGCAGGATTCCGGTTTGCTCGGGTGCCATGTAAGCCAGGGTGCCGCCCATGTGTTCCATCTGGCCTGTCACCAGATGGGAAAGTCCGAAATCGAGCAATTTGACACCCATACCATTGCGGGTATGCCGAATGAGAATATTGGCTGTTTTCAAATCAAAATGAACCCAGTTTTTTTCATGGATAAACACCAGTGCGTCTGTTAAATCCATAAAAATTTTTAAGACCATTCCGAGATCCAGGGGGTGATGATCCTTGACAAAATGCGCGAGATTGGGGGCATCGATGTATTCCATGACCAGCATGTAAACATCATCTTCATGAAAAAAATCCTCATAATGGATAATGAATGGATGCTGGAGTTCTTTCAAGGCCTGGGCTTCTGCCTGAAAACGGAGGACCGTTTCAAGAGGGTATTTTTTCTTGCGGACATCAATGAGTTTGATGGCCTTTTCTTCACGGCTCTGGTTGTCAAATGCCAGAAGAACCTGCCCCATGCCGCCTTCGCCGAGAAGACGCTGGATCTGATACCTGTCAAGCAGGGTTTTACCAATATATGTGGAATGTCTGAGCATAAGCGGATGATAAGCAAAGAAGTCTGTAAGATTGACCGGATTCCTTAAAATCTGCTTTTATTGATTTCTGAAATCCGGATGGAGCCTCATGCTTTTCATGTAGCAACAAGAGGATCGAAATGCCAAGCTACTTTCATAAAAACCCCCTGTGGTTGTATCGCAATCAGGGCTGCGCGGCATTCAATTTCCAGTCATAGTCATGATCCCAACTTTCATGATAGGACCTGAGTTTTTCTGCCAATGGTGCGTCCGCGAAGTGAATCAAATGCTCAATCACGGAAGCGTCCGTTCCACCAAAATCAGTTTTGAACCAGTGATAGATGCTGGACAGAACCAGTTCCTCCTTTTCAAATTTTGCTCCACGTTCATGATTGATAAACGCTCTGGCCGCTGAATCAAGCAGGGTTTCCATATTTTCCCGGGTAAACGCCTGCGGTTGCAGATCGGGGCATCCCAGACTGGCGCAATTCAAGGCGTAATGCACCCGGTTATCCTGCCAGAGGGGTCTGAGGATACGGTGTTCGATGTCATTCAACGTGATTTTTTCGCCTTCAATTTCCATAAGTTTCATATCCCATGGACCAAAACTGAAAAATCCTGATTTGATATCCCGGATGGATTGGACAGGATAGTTTTTCAAAATGATCTGCACCGTCAGAGCATTGTAAAGGTTGATCCAGAAAGCTTTTTGTTCCTGCTTTGAATAAGCTGTGATTTGAGTCTGGCTCATCTGTTTCAGATAATCCGCGAGACTTTGACGATCTTCAGTGGAGACCCGGGTATAACGGACACGATTGATTCCGGAGGCGTGTTGTGTTTCCAGATACTTGTTTAAAAATTCCTGCCAGGGTTCATGATTGATCTGATTTTGATTGACGGGATTGTTCCGCGTCCATGTTTCCCATAAATCTGCGGATGGTGCCGCAATCACTGCCTGCATCAGGCCCAAAAATGTCAGTATGGCAAACAAAGTTTTCAGAGATTTTTGCTGATGATTCATCATCCTCCTTTGAACAGAAACTGTTCGGGTTGTTTAAAAAATATTGGTTCTTTGGAATTGGTCATGATAAGTACCCGACCAAAAATATTTAATCATTTTTTCTGGTTCCCTACCTCTGGTGGGGAACCCTTCTTAGCCCAATACCCGTGAGTGAAATCCTGTTTGTAGTCCCGCCTTTAGGCGGAAAAGCCGCTGAAAAACCGCCTGAAGGCGGAACTACGAACTTTTCGTCACGATTTCAGAAAAACCTTCTTTAATCACATACCTCACTGTAATTGATCACTTATTAATTACAGTCCCAAATTCACTCACGGGTATTGTTCCTTATCCCACATCCAGTGGCTTGCCAACGAGCAGTGGAAGGGCACCAGAGGTGCCTTATGGAAGCGAGGGATCTTAAAGATTTCTCGCTTTTGGCTCGAAATGTCAAAATTCCAGATTTAACCCGTTCCAAGTATAATGCATTTCTAAAAGAGACTGTGCATTTTAAAAATGACTCTGTAGCGGATGGCAATCAAAATTATACGATCTCAGTCACCCCCAGCAGCAGTTCTGCCGATACCACCGGCTACAAAACTCTGACCGCCCAAACCGTCAGTGTGAACAACACAGATAATGATTCTCCAGGGTTCACATTGGGAACGATCAGCGGCAATACCTCTGAAGCCGGAGGCTCCGCTACCTTCACGGTGAAACTCAACAGCCAGCCCAACGGGAACGTCCTTCTAAACTTGGCCAGTTCCAACACTTCAGAAGGCACCATATCTTCTTCCTCTTTGACCTTCACGACCACGAATTGGAATGCGACCCAAACTGTGACGGTGACCGGAGTCAATGACTCTGTGGCGGATGGCAATCAAAGTTATACGATCTCAGTCACCCCCAGTAGCAGTTCCGCAGACACCACCGGCTACACAACACTGACCGCCCAAACCGTCAGTGTGAGCAACACGGATAATGATTCTCCAGGGTTCACCTAGTGGTGTAGAAAAAACATGGTCTTCCGCTAAATCTTATTGTTCAGGACTTTCTCTCGGTGGTTCGTCGAGCTGGAGATTACCCACAATTAGTGAGTTGACGATGGTATCGGGTCATTTGGAACTGTACTCCTATAGCGCGATTAATGGAACTCAGGATTATTTTACCCCTGGGTATGAAGAGGTTTGGTCTTACACGGCCTATGATACCTATGAGGCATGGGGGTGTTCGTTTGGTTATGCCGACTGTAGTTGGACTGATTTTAAGACCGAAGTATACTATGCCCGTTGTGTGCGTTAGGGGGGCAGTGAATCTGGGATGGGGGGATTGGATGATTTGGAAAAGGGAAAGGTTTTCAGAGGCGTGAGACCGTGCCGCCTGTGAGGGCGGTCACTGCAAAACGGTTTTCACCGCCGTGAGAGGCGGCGCTTCTGTTGGGGGAGGTTTCCACAGAGAGGTTCTATTCAAAGACGGCCTCTAGGCGGTCCACCTCCAGAACCCGGTCTTCCCATTGTTGTAGGATTTCAAGAGAGGAGGCTTCCAATTTTTGGGAAACCCAAGGAGGGAGTTTCCCAAATTTTTTCTCCAGAATTCTCCGCAAACTCTGCTGAATTCCTCTGAGAAATCCTTGTTGGGCACCTTGTTGGATACCTTGTTGGATACCTTGTTGGATACCTTGTTGGAGGCCTTGTTGGAGGCCTCGTTGGAGGCCTTCAGAGGTCAATTGTTCCGCAATGGTCATAAGTGTTTCTCCAGCTTGAGGGGTGACAGAATGGGTGATGATTTTTTTCAGGGTGTTCAGCGTGATCGAAGCATCCGCCTGAATCATATATTTCAACAAGGTTTCCAGCAGTTGCAAGGCACTTTCCTGGTTCAATAACTCCCGGAGCAGGGGCGCAATGCCTTCCAGGGTTTCCGGCAACGTTCCTTGAGCGACCGCTTTTAAGAGATGCTGGACAATACGTCCGAGGAGATCCCCTTGGATTTGCTCCCCTTGGAGATGTGACAGATTCACCAATTGATACGCAAACTCAGGCACATACGGACGCCATAAGGTGTGGAAGGACTCTTCCAGATTCAGAAGGCTCTGAAACTGAAGGGGAACCGTCCACTCCCTTTTCCCCTGATACAACACCAGAGGGAACACGGGTGGCAAACTCAAGACCGGATGGTCCGGGGTCGCTTGTTTCAGCAGGGAACTCCAGAGTTGGACCAGGTAACGGAGCAGACGCAAGGGCATCCAGCGATCCGGAGTGCTTTGATGTTCAAATAAAACATAGAGAACCAGCCCTTGACCGGCCCCTTGAATCCGATAAATCAGATCCGATTCATGTTCCCGTAACTCCTCATCCACAAAACTGCCTTCCACGCACTCCAGCGTCTCCAAATCCATTTGATTCACCAGCGATTCGGGCAGGTAAGCCTGAATAAACCCGATGGCGCTTTCTTTGCGGGAAAAAGTTTCCCGAAACAGTTTATCATGTGGGGAGAGCAGGGAAGCGTCTGACATCCTTAACCAGATTTTTCAAAAAAGGGTTTCCAAAGGTTGAGTTCAAAAATTGAATTCACGATGCTTACTTTCGGGGAACAAAACAAGTTTTTCCTCTTGCTTTTGTGTCCGAGGGGGGCAGTGAATCGGGGATGGGGGGATTGGGGGAATTGGATTATTTGAAAAAGGGAGAGGTTTTCAGAGGCGTGAGGTTTGCTTTTGTTTCTACCTTTTTTATCATTCCAAAGGATTGATAACTTTTAGAAAGTCAAAGATTTCAAAGTCTTTTGTGTTAACCGTATAGAGTCCTACCACATGATTGTTTTTTAAAGTTGCGGCGAGAGCCACATCAAACAGTCGTTTACGGGATTGTGTCTTTTGCAACAGCTCCAAGGTTGTTTGGAGTTGGGTGTGTTGTTGATGAATCAAGGAGACTCCGCTATCGAGATAATCCTGTACGATACGGATTGCGCTTGAGAGAGAAATCGGTTTTTCCAACTGAGCCCAAGTCATCACATGAATAAATTCCATGAAGACTTGAACGGGAATTCTAATAGATAATTTTCCTTCCGCATCCCTTTCGTTCATCACTTGTTCCACAAAGGCGGAAGCTTTGGTATGAAATACGGAGTCAGCGTTATGTGCATAAACCAGGAGATTCGTATCCAGCGCAAATAGATTCATGCCCCTCTCTCTCGATAGAGAGTATCTCGATCCACATGAACGTCTGAACCTAAATGATATTTCTGAACTTTGAAGGTTTGGGGGGAGGCATGTCGCAAGGCATCAACCGTTGTGGGATGCTCAAGAAGGAAGGTAGGGGGCAGCAAGGTCACAATCATTTGGGTTCCTTCCTGGAGTTCCAAAGGCTCCAGGAAGGTTACAATTCCATTTTGGACAATCGCTTCAACACTGGTTAACATAAAAAACTCCGTAAAAAAAGAGGTTCCCCTTGAGGGATTGCTTGGAAAAAAGAAGTTGTTATTGGAAGTATAGAAATTTGAAGAAAGACTGTCAAGGAACCTTTTGAAGCTGGGGAATTGAGATTCCTGAAGAAACGAGGGATGGGGGGATGGTGAACAGGGAGAGGTTTTCAGAGGCGTGAGACCGTGCCGACTGGGAGGGCGGTCGCATCAAAACTTCAAAGAGAGGCGGGGCTTCTGTTTGGGAAAGAAAAGGAACCGCTTCACCGACTCCGTATGCGCAATCGAGTTTCTTCAAGAACCACAATCGTTCCAGGAAGTAGGTTGTGATCCTGTTTCAGAAATTGTTCACAAATACTAATCACATTTTGAGGATGAACGTTTTTGAACCGAAGATAGAGAATGCCATAGCAAGCTTTGCCCTCATTCATTGCTAACGTTCCAAAATCAGAATCATGAGTGAGAATAAAACGCTTTTCACGGAAGGCTATTTCTAAAAGTTCTGCATCCGAAAAACCGTACCACTTTTGCTCTTTTGCATCCAGAACATTCACCCCTTGTTGTCTTAAAAAGGCTACCACTTTAGGTGAAATATTTTCATCGGTGAGAATTTGCATCAGAATCATGTCAGGAGGCGGCTTTCAATTCCAGATAAACTTCATTTTTATAGGCCTGTGCGGCGTATTGTAAACAAGCATAGATATCGTCTTGTGAGAGTTGAGGATAATCCTCCAGAATTTCCTGAATGGACATTCTGGAGGCCAATAATTCCAGAATAAAGGATACGGAGATACGAGTCCCCTGAATAATCGGTTTGCCTCCTAAAATTTTTGAATCCACAACAATTTGATCCATAAACAATCTCCGTTTTATAGTGTTTTCTTGTTGGGTAAGATCAGATAAGTCGGAATAAAACCCATTGCGCTTTCTTTATGGGAAAAGGTTTCCCGAAACATTTTGTCATGAGGTTGAATCAATCATTGAATTCACGATGCTTAATTTCAGGGAACAAAACAAGTCTTTCCTCTCGTTTTTGTGTTCGAGGTGGGCAATGAATCGGGGATTGGGGGATTGGATTATTTGGAAAAGGGAGCAGTTTTCAGCGGTGTGAGATCGTGCCGCTTACGACCATTGAGTCCGATGACCGTGAGTTTATTGGGGTGGCGATTCTTTCCCTAACTTAAAAAATGGAGGACTTGAAAGTCTGCGATGGAAAATGGTGATCCAGAGTACAAACTTGTGAAATTCGAAGAAATTTCATCAAAGCAAAGGAAGTACAATCGGTGAAACTAAAGTCCTGATCCTGGAATTGAATCATCCAGTCCCATGCCGCTTGTTCCAGATCAGGAGTGATATGAAAAAGATTACACAGTTTTTCTGACCAGAGGGCTTCCACAAAAGACTCAAACTGTCGAAGGAGGATGTGACGCACTCTAAAAAGTGTAATCAATTCATGGCACCTTTCAAAATCAGTCAAAAGTACGTTACAGTTTGCCTGTGTTATCCCGACAGAGCGAGGTGAGCGGCGAGGGATCTTAAAGTGTGCTCTCCTTCGTCGAGATGAACGCCTGCGGTTGCAGATCGGGGCATCCCAGACTGGCGCAATTCAAGGCGTAATGCACCCGGTTATCCTGCCAGAGGGGTCTGAGAATACGGTGTTCGATGTCATTCGGGTTGTTTAAAAAATATTGGTTCTTTGGAATTGGTCATGATAAGTACCCGACCAAAAATATTTAATCATTTTTTCTGGTTCCCTACCTCTGGTGGGGAACCCTTCTTAGCCCACCTCCGGTGGCTTGCCAACGAACTGTAGAATGGCACCAGAGGTGCATTATGGAACGGTTCCCGACGAGACGTCAGGAACCAGATTAATGTTAAAAAAAACTATGATCGGGTACTTACCTCTCCAAATCAATTAGAACTTTGAAAATAATAACACAAGAAACGTACACCTTTCAGAAAAGGGATTTATGAATTATTACCTTGTTACCGGAGCCGCTGGCTTCATCGGCTTTCACACGTGCCAACGACTTCTCAAACAGGGAAAAATGGTGCTTGGTGTGGACAACCTCAATGATTATTATGATGTTCAACTCAAACAGGACAGACTGAAACAACTCAAGGAAATGCCGGGATTTATTTTCTATCAGCAGGCCCTGGAAGATCTGGAGGGCTTGAGCCAGATTTTCAAAAAGCATCAAGTGGATGTGGTATGCAATCTGGCGGCTCAGGCTGGTGTTCGCTATTCCCTGACCAATCCGTTTGCCTACCAGAAAAGCAATCTGGAAGGATTTCTGAACATCCTGGAACTTGCCAGAAATCATGAAGTAAAAAACTTTGTGTATGCCTCATCGTCTTCGGTGTATGGCAAAAACAAAAAACTCCCCTTCAGCGTTGAAGATCGGGTGGATCATCCCATTTCCCTGTATGCCGCCAGCAAAAAAGCCAACGAACTCATGGCACACAGTTACAGCCACCTGTTTCAGTTGCCCACCACCGGATTGAGATTTTTCACAGTATATGGCCCCTGGGGAAGACCGGATATGGCGTTGTTCCTGTTCACCAAAGCCATTATGGAAGATCGCCCGATTGATGTGTTCAATCATGGAAAAATGAAACGTGACTTCACCTATGTGGATGATATTGTGACAGGTGTTGTTCAATGTCTGGAACATCCCCAACCGTATGAAGTGCTGAATATTGGCAATCACCGGTCAGAGTCGCTGGAACACTTCATTGATATTCTTGAAAATTGTCTGGGTAAAAAGGCCCATCGAAATTATCTGCCGCTTCAACCTGGCGATGTGGAAGAAACCTATGCGGATATCAGCAGAATTCAGGAATTGTATGGGTTTGAACCCACCACCCCCATTGAACAGGGCATCCCTCGTTTTGTGGAATGGTATCGGTCGTATTACAAAATCTGATCACCCTGATCTGGAACATGCAGATTGATTCTATTGTCACAAGCCGTATTTGAGGCGTTTGCGGTAGAGTGTCATCACCGAAATACCCAGCAGAGCCGCGGCTTTGCCTTTCCGGTAATTGGCCTGTTCCAGTGCATGCATGATAGCTTCTTTTTCTGATTTAGGCGCGGTTTTTTCTGTTTGAAATGTCTGGGGTGGCGATATGGTTCTAAGCTTTTCAGGCATATGTGCCATTTGAATGATATCCCCCTTGCTCACCGCAAAGGCATATTCAATCACATGATACAATTCTCTGACATTTCCGGGCCATGAATACTGAATCAACACCTGGAGCACATCCGGTGCGATGCCTTTCACCGTTCGATGTTCCACCCGGTTCAGGCGTTCCAGGAACTCTGTGACCAGCAGCGAGATATCTTCAGGACGTTCATGCAGGGTTGGAAGTTTGATCGAAATCACATCCAGCCGGTAAAACAGATCTTCACGGAATTCCTGATTTTCTACCAATTGTCGGAGATCCTTGTTGGTTGCCGCAATGATCCGGACATCCACCTTGATCGATCGGGTTCCACCAACACGCTCAAATTTCTGTTCCTGGAGGGCACGCAACAATTTGACCTGTAACTCCAGTGGAATATCCCCGATTTCATCCAGAAATAAAGTTCCGCCATTGGCCAGTTCAAAACGTCCGGGCTTGGCCTGGTCCGCACCTGTGAAGGAACCTTTTTCATGACCGAAAAATTCGCTTTCAAGCAAAGTTCCCGGAATTGCCGCACAATTGACCGCATGAAACGGTCGGGACGCACGCCGACTGCGGTCATGGATTTCAAGCGCCACAAGCTCCTTGCCGGTTCCGCTGGCACCCTGAATGAGAACCGTGGCATTGCTGGGCGCGATATCCTGGATCAACTGAAACATGTCTTTCATTCTGGGAGAGCAACTCACCATCCGGCCGAAAGCAGTATGTCGGCCTTCATGAAGTCGTTGAAGATCGGGGGTTTCCTGGAGAAATACCAACCAACGGATACTGCTGGAGGCCTGATCCAGCATTTCGATCGAAATCTGTGCGGAAAATGAGGGCTTTCGCGGCGTGATCACGGTGGTCTGTTCATCGCGCAGTCCTGATTTTTTGCGGAAACACTCAATCAATAATCCGGAGGGCCCGGCAATGGAAGTGCCGAGCATACTGGCCGCGGGTTTGTTCAGTGCTTCAGTTTCAGTGATTCCGAGCATGTTGCACGCTTTCAGGGAAATCATCTGGATCATGAAGTTGTCATCAAGACTGACGACGCCCTGATTCATACCATCCAGTGTACTTTTCAGCAGTTGATGTGCCTGCTTCCGGGCCGCCATTTCTTTTTTGAGCGCATGGGCGGACTGAATCTGAAAAATTGTGTTTTTGACGAGTCCTCTGATTTCATAAATGCTGACAGGTTTTTTGAGAAATACCTGAACGCCGAGTTTATAACAGAGTTCCACATCTTCATCCGTATTATGTCCGGTGAGGATGATCACCGCATGCGTGTGGTCCGGAACAGGTTTCAGATTTTTCAGAAACTCGACACCACCCATCACCGGCATTTTGAGATCAAGCAGAACAACTTGAGGAAGATGCTTATAAAATTGCTCCAACCCGTCTTTTCCATTTTCAGCAGTGATGATTTGATAGCCTTCCTGGAATAGATACTTTGACAGCATTTTACGGATCATCAGTTCATCATCAATGATCAGCAACCTGTTCTGGGGCATAGGGGGAACTCCGAATTACTTATTCCGTTTTCTGGTTATTTATAAAAGCTTGAATAGCGTTTTGTAGGGTTGCCAAATCTTCATGAATCGTCTGCCAAACGACTTCAAGGACAATTCCAGCATAATCATGAACCATTCTATGACGCATCGCTATGACTTTGTGCCAGGGAATACTTGAAATTTGATGTTTAAGTTCTTCATCGATTTTGTTTGATGCTTCTCCAATAATTGTGATTTGCCTGATAACCGCGTCTTGTGTCTTATCGTCTGACTCAAACTCATGGTAATTTGAGCCTTTAACATATTTCTTGATTCTTTCTATCGAATCAAGAATGTCAAACAGGTAAATGAATTTGTCCTTCATTGTGGATCTCTATCAGCGGTATAAATCGTTTGAAGATCTTTCATAATATAGGGTTTTATTCTTTCTTTGAGGTATTTACGAAAAACCAGGTCAATCGGTTTTTGAAATATTTTCTGAAATTTTTCTTCAATATCCATAATGGTAAACAATGATTTGGGTTGCTGGAATTCAACTAATAAATCGAGATCACTGTCTTCTGTGGATTCTCCTCTGACATACGAGCCAAATACGCCTAAATAATTAATATCATGGTCACGGCATATTTGTTCGATCTCTGACATATGATCAATGGTTATTTTATTCATAAAGACCTCGATTGTTATGTACGCCCAGCATGGGCGTGAATTAATGGGGTGAAAGTCCCCTGAAGAGTAGCCACTGGCTACGTTTCTCATGGAAGAAATAGTGTGGCAAAGCTTCCCTCTAGCCGATTGGGCTACCTCACGGATTCAGAAAATGTCTAATTTCTTCAGATAACAATGAGGCAACAAAATTAAAAATCTCTTCTGCCTTTTTCAGTGCATCCTGGAGTTCTTCGGATGTCGGTTCAAGAAGGTCTCCTGGATAACGGAATTCTGTAGCATAAGGGGTCAATATCTCCGCTGTCTCTTGGTATTGTTGGAAACTTGGGTTAATCCTGATTGCCAATTGAACAAGCAGACGAATGTCATGTGTTTTGGGAAACTCTTGATCCTGTAAAACCAAAAAACCTTTTACCGCTTTCTCACCTGCTTGTTGGCAATGATAAATAGCCACATCCGCATAGCTTTCTGGGTCATTGCTCAACTTTTTGGCGGCCAATAAATCATGTTGTGCTTTGATTAACCAATTTTTGACCAATTCCTCTTTGTCATCCATAAAGACGTTTTCCTCGTGATAAAATCTGATGTTCCAGAGATACGGACACTTGTGAAAACTGTTCTATTTCCTTTCGTGTTTTCACTAATATATCTAAAGGATAGGGAATATCTCTTAAACAACGATAGGCGATAGAGGCTCGTTTAGCTGGAGAAAAATCACTCTTTGGCACTATGACGAGCAAATCCAGATCACTATCCGAATGGGGATTTCCCCACACATGAGATCCAAATAGAAAGATGTTTTCTGGTCTAAATTCCTGTACTAATCGACTGATAATTTCAGGGAGTAATTGCTCTACTGTGTTCATGATGTATCTTTATCCACTTTATGAGTGTTTTGCATATTAGCCCAACGATTGAGCTAAGCTACGGCAACCAAGGGACACTGAACGTTGCCAAGTTCGGCACCTTTCAGAAAGACGGAATTTTAGTTTACAGTTTGACCTTCAATGTCATGCATACATGCCTGAGCGGGAACGACAGCCAAGTGTCAACTACTGTTGAAAGGTGCCTCATCTTTTATAAAGTCTTGGATCAAATTCATATTCAAAAATATCAATGATCTTAACTTCTCTAAAATCAGGATGGGACGGATTAAGCAGAAAATTCCATCCACCTCCATCCGGAACAATGGCTGAAGGAACTTGTAGCAGGAATGTTTGAGCTTGCTTGACCCATTGTGTTCCTATTTGTGCCAATTCTAAAGGTGACGGATAGTCTCTCCAATTGCCAGGGAGTTGGGAATAATCCAGTTTATTCATTTTGTGATGATCTGGAAGTTCAAAAACGGTGACGGCCCTATGTTTGGGCACCAGATTCAGCGGAGTGTGAACCAATGTTTCCAAGGTGGCCAAGGCAATGGAATCAGAAGTGTATATAACGGGAATCCCCTTCAAATTCCATCTTCCTCCTGCTTTGCGGGCACCTTCTCCAGAAAGATCACCTGCATATTGTGACTTGGACAACCGATAGACACGCATTACGCAAAAACCCCATACTCAATGCGTGTCAATTCATCCAGAACCATTTCAATTCCCGATATAGTATCTACAAGATCCATTGGGGGTACATTGCCTAAGGATATATTGACCTGTTTTAGCCACATTGAGGCATCCTCAGCATCTTCAAAGACTTCAAGACTCCTGGAATATACTTTGGCAATTTGAAGCAAATGATCAGATATCGCAGAAGAAAGTAATTTATCAGGAGAATAGCGTTGTAATGTTCGTTCTGAAACATGCAGGTATTGGATCAATTCCGAGATTGGAATATGCAGGCATTCCGCTAATGAATTAATAGATTTCTTTGGAATACCCATGCGAGCAATCTCTATCAAATCAAAGGGAGTTGGAACGGGGTGTTTCAGGTTTAGTGTCCGGGCAATAAATTCATAATTCATACGTTCTCATTTTGCAGGTTGAAGAATTTTTGCCAATTGTCTTATTTATAATGTCATCTGTTAATCATTGCTTTGATATTTTTCTGCATGAGGAGCTATTTCAAATTGAATAAAACTCGAAGATCCATAGTAGGGGCGACCTGCCGATCGCCCTTAAATGAAAGATCGCTCCTGATTATTGCTGTTGATTCAGTTTCATGATCACGTCATGGGCCGCTTGTGGAATGGGGGTACCGGGACCAAAAATACAGGCGACTCCCTGTTCATATAAAAAGTCATAATCTTTGGGAGGAATGACCCCACCGGCCACAACCAGAATATCATCCGCACCCTGTTCCTTGAGGCATTGAATCAATTGCGTCACCAACGTTTTATGGCCGGCCGCCTGACTGGAAACGCCGACAACATGCACATCATTTTCAATGGCTTGCCGGGCAACTTCCTCAGGCGTCTGGAACAAGGCACCGATGTCTACATCAAAGCCCAGATCCGCAAAAGCGGTTGAAATCACCTTGGCTCCCCGATCATGACCATCCTGACCGATTTTGGCGACAAGAATTCGGGGACGACGTCCGGCTTTTTCAGCAAAACGATTGATTTCCTCTCGTACCTTATCGAAGGAATCATTGCTCCCCTGTTCATATTGACTGCTGTAAACTCCGGAAATCGACCGGATCGGCGCGTTATAACGTCCGAAATGTTTTTCAAGCGCAGATGAAATTTCTCCAACAGTCGCACGGAGGCGGGTGGCTTCAACGGCCAGAGCCATTAAATTGCCGTCACCGGATTCAGCACAACGGGACAAGGCCTGTAAACTGGCCTGCACACGGGCTTCGTCACGGGACGCACGAATCTGTTTCAACCGTGCGATTTGTGATTCACGAACTGCGGAATTGTCCACTTCCAGTGTTTCCAGCGGATCTTCTTTTTCCAGTCGGTATTTGTTGACACCAACGATCACTTCTGAGCCTTGGTCAATGCGGGCTTGACGGCGGGCCGCTGATTCTTCAATCCTCATTTTGGGCACACCGGATTCCACGGCTTTGGTCATGCCACCCAGAGTTTCCACTTCCTTCATGACTTCCTGCGCGGCCTTGATCAGTGAATTTGTCAGACTTTCCATAAAATAAGAACCCGCGAACGGATCGATCACATGGCGGATTCCAGCTTCTTCCTGGATGATCAACTGAGTGTTTCTCGCCACTCTGGCCGAGGTATTCGAAGGCAAAGCCAAGGCTTCATCAAAGGCGTTGGTGTGCAGGGATTGAGTGCCGCCAAGGGTGGCCGCCATGGCTTCAATGGTGGTTCGGATGATGTTGTTGAACGGATCCTGTTCCGTGAGACTCCAGCCTGAGGTCTGGCAATGAGTTCTCAGTTTCATCGAAGTAGAATTTTTGGGATTGAACTGTTGGATCATGGTTGCCCAAATGTAGCGGGCGGCTCGCAGTTTGGCGATTTCCATGAAAAAATTCATGCCTATTCCAAAAAAGAAGGAAAGCCTGGGCGCGAAATCATCAATTCCCATGCCGGTAGCCAGCCCCAGTTTCACATATTCCAGACCATCCGCCAGCGTATACGCCAATTCCTGAACCGCTGTTCCACCCGCTTCCTGAATATGGTAGCCACTGATGCTGATTGAATTGAATTTCGGCATGTTTTCGCTGGTATATCTGAAAATATCCGCAATGATTTTCATGGAAGGTGTGGGTGGGTAAATGTAGGTATTACGAACCATGAATTCTTTGAGAATATCATTCTGGATGGTTCCAGTCAGTTTATCCAGTGTAACACCCTGTTCCTCGGCCGCGACAATATATCCTGCCAATACGGGAAGAACCGCGCCGTTCATGGTCATGGAAACCGAGATTTTGTCGAGAGGAATCTGATCAAACAGAATTTTCATGTCTTCTACAGAATCAATGGCGACTCCTGCCTTGCCCACATCGCCTTCAACTCTTGGGTGATCTGAGTCATAACCACGGTGGGTGGCCAGGTCAAACGCCACGCTGATGCCCTGTTGCCCTGCCGCAAGATTTTTGCGGTAAAACGCATTGGATTCTTCAGCCGTTGAAAATCCGGCATATTGTCTGATGGTCCAGGGACGTCCGGCATACATGGTAGCTTGTGGACCTCGAATGAAGGGAAATAACCCCGGAAGAGTGTTTAGATTTTCCAGATTTTCCAGATCTTCAGCGGTGTATAATGGTTTTATTTCAATGTCTTCCGCGGTATGCCAGTGGATGGATGATACATCTTTGCCCTTGAGTTCTTTTTGGGCACTGGCGTTCCAATCAGCTATGGTGAATGAACTTTTAGACATAAATGCCTCCTGTGGGGGTGATTAATCAGGGTTTGGGGGTTTTATCAAAAAAACTGTTCTTGAGAACAGACGGCAAGAGATATCGCAACTTTTGTTTACAAAGACAATTTGCTTGTGAACCTCCCGATACTTTTTCAACAGTATCTCCGCAGAAGAAAATATTCTGGCTTACGGTTGACTTTTAACTGTGTTACATTTTCAAAAATTTTTGTCAACTTCAGGAAATGTCCGGCATTTTCTGAGGATTTTGAAACACCTCCGCTGTTTCACTCAACACTCCACCGGATTTGTCACACCAGTATTCATCATAGGAGATTTATGTCAGAAAATTCAGCAAACCAGCATAAACCACTCATTTCTACCGTTTTGTCAGCCAATCCGGCAACGGGTGAACTTCTGGGGGAAGTACAATGCACACCGCTTGAAGAAATTCCCCAAATTTTCAAGGAAGCTCGAAAAGCCCAGAAAGTCTGGGCGGCGATGTCGTTCAGTGAACGTGGAAAACGTATCCTCAAAATCAGGGATTATCTGCTGGATCAGGGTGAAAATATTGCCAGGGTGATTTCCAAAGAAAATGGAAAAACCATTCCTGACGCGTTCAATACAGAAATTTTACCCTCCATCATGTCCTGTGACTGGTATGCGCACAAAGCTGAAAGTGTCCTCAAGGAAAAAATCATCCCTCTGGGCAGTATCATGACCTTCAACAAACGCAACCATCTGTTGCGGATTCCCTATGGAGTGGTTGGCATCATTTCTCCCTGGAATTATCCCTTCGCCATTCCCTTTGGTGAAATCATCATGGGATTGATGGCCGGAAATGCGATTTTATTCAAGGTGGCCCGCGAAACTCCACTGGTTGGTGTTGAAATCGAAAAAGCGATAACCGCCGCGCAATTACCCAAAGGCTTGTGCCAGCATATCGTCGGCAGTGGCAGTCAGGTGGCAACGTCATGGTTCGAAAACGGAATTGATAAAATTTTTCTGACAGGAAGTGTTGGCGCCGGAAAAACCCTGATGCGCCAGGCCATTGATTCCATGACACCGCTGTCGCTGGAACTGGGAGGGAATGACCCGATGATTGTTCTGGAAGACGCACCGATTGACAGAGCGGTGAATGGTGCCATCTGGGCAGGATTTCAAAATTGCGGACAAAGCTGTGGAGGGGTGGAACGGGTGTATGTGCATGAATCGATCGCGGAAGAATTTCTGGCAAAACTGAAAACAAAAACTGAATCGTTACGTCAGGGCGTGGACCGGGGATATTTTGATGTGGATCTGGGTTGTATGACCACGACGGGTCAACTGATGACCGTCAAGGAACATGTGGATGAGGCACTGGCAAAAGGCGCAAGAATCTTTGCGCAATCGAAGCCTGTGACCGACTGGGATGCCAAACTTTTTTATCCTGCCACGGTGCTGGTGGATGTGACACATGACATGCTGGTCATGCGGGAAGAAACCTTTGGTCCTGTTCTGGGTGTGATGACTTTCAAAACTGAAGAAGAAGTGATTCGATTGGCCAATGATTCTCATTTGGGGCTGACATCCTCTGTCTGGACCATGGATACAAAACGAGGCCGCCGATTGGCTGAACAGCTTGAGACAGGGGTGACGACCATCAATGATCACCTTTACACGCATGGAGGGGCGGAACTCCCCTGGATCGGCTGGAAACAAAGCGGAACCGGTGCCACTCATTCCCATTTGGGACTGGTGGAAATGACCAAGGCAAAACTGGTAAATTATGACATTGTTCCCCACATTCCAACGAATCTGTGGTGGTTCCCTGTACGCAAATTCAAGTATGAAACCATTGTTTCCGCACCGAAGATTCTGTTTGGAAGTGACATGAAAAACAAAACAAAATCCATCCGCAGGTTGTTGCCTCAGTTGATGAAAGATCCTCAACTTCGTGAAATGACCACCATGTATCTCAAGGCAAGGATGCTTCAGTGATTTGACTGACTCAGGCCGGATCAACATCTGGTCAGTCCTGAATCCACGAGAGGCCCCTCCCCCTTCGGCGCTCCTGCGCCCTTTCAGGATGTTTATGAATACTCAGGCGATTGCCTTAGGAACGGCAAAAGAATAAGTTGTAAACATTTCCCAATCCAGTCTCTCCTGTTCTGGTCTGTAGAGACGTGCTATAGCGCGTCTCTACGTGTGCCCGACAGGAAATATAGTTCGGAGAAATTATCTATTTTATTTTTCGAATGTTCCTTAGTTGTCTTCCTCAACCGGTTCTTCTGGAACTGTTGGTTTTTCGTGATTGGTGACCCATTCCCAGAATACCTCCCGAAAGGATGGATTCAGCAATAGACTGTTGACCAGTCCAGCCAGAGTAGTGCCTTTGGGTTCTTCTATTTCCATATAAAAATCTTTCAACAATCGCTCCAGAATCAGAAACGGATAAATTCCGGGGAGCGAAACTTCGATAAACTGAAAATCCTCTGGTTTGTTCAGGTCAATCAAATAAGAAATAACGTTTCTCTGATCAGTCACATTGGTTCGAACAATCGATTGAGAATAGCTTCGTTCGTAATCCAGTCCGTAATCAATTTGCAGTTGCTGGCGAAACACTTCTCCCTGCCTGAACATGACAATCACGCCATTCGAATCATTCCAGGCTCCTGAAACTTTCCCGTTTGATCCACAAGTCAACGTTGAACCGGGATAACGTTGATTCCATTCTTCCAGAGTGTTCATTTTTCCAGAGGCAGAACCTGACACACATTTTTTATTGAAAAACAAAGTGTTCTGGGATGCATCAGAAATCATCTGCTGAATAAGCTGAACTTCTGTCACGAGTCCAGGTGTTATCTGGATTTCCTCAGGGGGATCTTCAGGGGGAAGTTCTGGTGGATCTTCCTGTGCCTGGAGTGTCACCACCAAACCTGCGAGCATTAACCATAAACAGAGAATATATCTGAAATGTTTGATAGTCATCGACATCATAAAACCTTTTCCCGTTTACAATTTGTCATTTTGGCGAAGGATAAATCTTGTGCACCACGCTTTAACATCACACGTCGCTCGTACCTCACTCTGTCTGTTCTGTGGTTACGAGGCAGGAGGCGCCTCGTAACAGAAACCTGATTAATCGGCAAAGATTATTTACTGGTTGCGGTATAAACTTTATCCCAATCTGCTGGTGGAGGGGTTCGCATGAAGTTGTGGCAACGTTCAATGAATACTCCGGAAGGTCCATCTTGTGGTAGAATTTTAAGCACCTCTTCGAATTTGGCAATTCCCTGTTCCCATTGACATTGACGGTAACATTCCAGACCTTCCGCAAAAAGTTTAAAACCCTGTTCTTGCTGTGCTGTCAAATCTCCAACCCGGCATATTATTTCATAAATACGAACAGGCTGATTGATTCCAATAACTCGAATAAGATCAAGTTCTCGACCAACGATGGTATCCCTGCATTTCTCATAAGTCATTTCAGACATCATGAGGGTTGATTTATAAACCTTATTGGTACCTTCCAATCGGGCTGCGAGATTCACTGAATTTCCCATGATGGTGTAATCAAAACGATTTTTGCTACCCATGTTTCCCACAACCATGCGTCCTGTATTCAAACCAATCCGCTGGGCAATATGAACGCCCCATTCTTCTTTCCATTTTGGACGCAATTCAGCAACCCGGCTTTCCATTTCAAGCGTGACCAGTGCGGCTCGTGTGGCATGATCTTCGAAAGGAAGCGGCGCCCCAAAAAAAGCAATGATGGCATCCCCTTCAAATTTATCAACTGTGCCATCATATTTCATGATGATATCAGTCATTTCTGTGAGGTATTCGTTGAGGAGATGTACCAATTCATTGGGGGTTAATTTTTCGGAAATGGTAGAAAAACCAGCCACATCAGAAAACATTGCCGTCAGAATTTTTTCTTCTCCACCGAGGGACAATGCTTTGGGGTTGTCCATGAGTGTATGAATAACAGTGGGGGATAAGTATTGTTGAAACGCACCTTTGATGAATCGTTTGTCCTTGTCTGAAACAAAAAACATATATTGTGTTACACCTGCGGCAACCAAAACCATATCCACTGCCACATAAACATAACTTGGCCAGTTGAGCCAGTAATTGACACAATATTGATGAAAATAGGTGTAACTGATGAGTAAAAAGAAAAACATTCCGAGTCCATAAATCAATTTGATTCGTGGAAACACCAACCCGAAGATTCCTCCTAATGCCAAAATAACCAGCAACGTATATAAATGATTGAACAAGCCGAGTTGAAAATATGTGCCTGAAAGAAAGTTATCCAGGGCATTTGCATGCACCTCAACTCCAGCATAGGCTTCCGAGACAGGAGTAACTCGCAAATCAAGAATTCCAACTTCAGTGACACCCACCAACACCATTTTGCCCCGTAATTTTTCAATCGGAATTTTATGTTCTATAATATCTACAATGGAATAATGGGGAAATGTGGTAGCCGGGCCTTTATAATTGAGCAGAATTGAGCCGTCAGGATCTGGATAGATGACAAGATCTCCAACCACGATGCTGGAAACACCAAATTCCTCAGCATTGATACGGATACTGCTTTTCAAATGGTTGGCCAGCATTTTTAGACTGAGAGAGGGATAATATTTGTTGCCTGCTTTTCTGATGAGATGTAGTCTTCGTACCACACCATCTTCGGAATCGATATCCACATTAAAAAAACCGAATTGGGTGTTTTCAGAGGCAATTTGGGGGATCGTCATTTCGGGATAAATTTCTTCTGGTACTACAGAAAGTTGATCGAGCCATTCAAATCCCTGAATCACTGATATGGCACTACCTTGTAAACGCTGTTGTTGCGCAATGATTTCTTCGGTTGGAATGTGGCCGATTTCTTCATTATAACTCATGAAGACATAACCCAACACGGTTCCAGGAGCCTTTGCCACCTGCTGTCCCATGAATAAATCTCCATCCAGTTCATATTCATACGACTGTAATTTTTTGAGATAATCCTGACCAGCAAATGTTTGAGAAAGTGGGTTTTTTTCAAATTGTGTCCGAACGTTATGCGCCACATTGACATCCGCGTCATTGGGTTCAGAAAACACAATATCAAAACCAATAGTGCTGGCCTGATAATATTCATTGAGGCTTTGGATCATTAGCCCAATGTACTTTCTGGACCAAGGCCATCTTCCATATTTGTCAATACTGGGACTGTCCACTGCGGCCACTACAATCTGATCACTGTGTTCAATGGTTCCACGTCCTTTTTGAATCAGATCAATCCATTTTTTATCCATCATGTTCAAGAAACTGGTGGTGTCCCCGATGTTCAATAAATATAAGACAATCATTCCGGTTGTCATTATTCCAGAAATTTTATTGGGGGTCATTCTTAAAAATTTTTTAATAAATTTCATAATCTTACAATATTATGGGTTGTGCCAGGAGATTAATTAGTGTTAACGTATCAACAAGTATTTTATTGATTTGACATGAAAGGAGTTGTTATGTCCCAGTTAGAAACAGATCATCGCCCCTGGGGGTATTATGAAGTGTTGTCAGATGAGTCTGACCATAAGGTTAAACGTATAGTAGTTTATCCAGACAAACGGTTGAGTCTTCAGCGACATCAGAAACGTCAGGAACACTGGTTTATTGTTTCCGGCACTGCCACAGTGACAGTTGGTGAATCAGAAATTTTACTGAAAGCCGGTCAATCGGTCAATATTCCAATGGGATCAGCTCATCGTATGACTAATTCCGGAATAGAAAATATGGTATTTATAGAAATTCAGACCGGAAGCTATTTTGGTGAAGATGATATTGAACGACTTCAGGACGATTATGGTCGTAATTAGTCGCTGTCGTGTGATTGAGAAATGGTGTCATTTCCACCAACTGGAGAAATCTTGATTATTGTAAAATCAGTAACTCAAGAAGTTAATGATCCCACACATCCATTATGAATGACACCTAAACACAATTTCGCGATAGAGACTCATTACCAATAATTCTTCATCTATTCCTCAACTACATGGGATAATAAATCATCCATTTTAGAGTTTTTCTCTTTGGATTCCTCCCTTAAAAATCCTGTTAAACCTACCACACTGTAACGCCCTTTTTGTCCTGTTCGGTGGTGGGTTTCAATATATTGATTGGACTCAAGTTCCTTGATCGCATTTACGATACTGCTTTGACTATGGTTTAGTTTTGATGCGAGAACCTTGATAGAAATATCAATATAAGTAAGATTTTCAATAACACTTTTGCAACACAAATAAGAGTATACCTTGTATTCAATGGGATGAATCATCCAATCCTGATTTGCTTCAAGCAAAAGATCAGGCAACTTTTTTTTGTCTATTTTTATGGTCATAATCAGTTTCCTCCCGCATAATGTCCTGAAGTTTAGATCAGTGTGACAGTTTCTTGATGTTATTGATGATATTTTTCACATTGCCTTTGATCTTATCAATGTCTAACTGTCCTCCCGCTTTGAAATAAGGATGTTCATTAGGATTCATTCCCACTCGTTTCATGATTTTTGTGATAAAATCTTTTTCCTTGTCTTCAAAAACACCATCGGCTCCAGCTACAAGCGCAAGAACATCTACAAGCGCGTTTTTCGCATCGTTGGAAGTGACTTCCTGAATCATTTTTTCAACCGAAGATTTTTGTCGTATCAATTTCTGTTCATCATCTGTGACATCAATTGAGTTGAATAATGCGGTCAGGACTTTTTTCTCACTGGGGTGAAGCTCTCCATCAGCTCTGGCCATATGGCTTGCCAACACCAGAATATCCAGATATTGCTCACGGTTTATATCCATAAGGTTCTCCAATTCTTGGCTGTGAATGGCAGGATTTGCTTCCTGCATTTTGAATATTAAAAATAGATGACATTTTTATTGAACACATTCGATCAACTTTGAAAAGATAAAATTCACAGTATTTTCAGCACCCCTATGATTCAATAAAAAACAGTAAGGGCTAATCATTTGGAATCAAAGGTGTCGAAAATTATTTTGCTGGCTTCAAGTCTTTCTGTTAGGATGCGATTTTTTTATCAGAAAGATTCCACTCATCAAAAAAATAAATCCAATTTTTATTCAAGGTTATGTATGTCAGATCAATCCTCTCAGGTCACTCCTTTGTTCCAGAAACACATTGACAGTGGCGCAACCATGGTCAATTTCGGTGGATGGAAGATGCCTGTTCGTTATTCAGGTGATAAAAAAGAACATTTTGCTGTTCGTGAGCATATTGGCATCTTTGATGTCAGCCATATGGGGGAAATCTGGGTTAAGGGAAAAAATGCCCTTCCCTTGCTCCAATATCTCACATGTAATGATGTCAACACGTTGTATCCCGGGCGTATTCAATACAATGTCCTCATGTCCAGACAGGGGGGCGCAATCGATGATATTCTGATTTATTGCAGGAATGATAAAGAATATCTTGTGGTCGTAAATGCTTCGAATCAGGAAAAAGATTTTTCCTGGATGAAAGAAAACAACCGGTTTAATGCGGATATCTCCTATGAAAGCGAGAATTACGCACAGATCGCTGTTCAGGGACCAAAATCAATTGAACTCATGTCCGCGTTGGCAGGCACTGATTTATCTGGACTGAAGTATTATCATTTTATTGAAATGGAATTTCAGGGTTTTCCTGTTATCATCAGTCGAACTGGCTATACCGCATCAGATGGTTTTGAAATCTATATGGCACCAGGAAATGCTCCTGTATTATGGGATATACTTATTGAAAAAGGTCAGCCCTATCAATTGATTCCATGTGGGCTGGGGGCTCGTGACAGTTTGAGGGTTGAAGGGAAGATGATTCTATACGGGAATGATTTGAATGAAGAAACAACAGTTTTGGAAGCAGGACTCGGATGGATTGTAAAACTGGAAAAAGGGGAATTCATTGGGCGTGATGTTCTGCTCATGCAGAAAGAAAAAGGCCTAACCAAAAAATGGGTTGGTTTTGAAATGCTTGATAATGGAATACCTCGACATGGATATCCAGTTATTCAAGATGGAATTAAAATCAGTGAAGTGACCAGTGGGGTTTTTTCCCCAACTTTCAATAAACCCTTAGGCATGGCCTATCTTCCAATTGAACTCACTAAAACCGGAAGTGTAATCGAAATAGAAATTCGTAAAAAGCTGTTTAAAGCACAAGTCGTGGCAACCCCCTTTTATAAAATTCAACGATAATATTTTTTTACTGGATTCTACTGTTTATTTAGGCTTAGATGTCCTCGTTTTTTATTTTATTCCATCAATTTTCTTATGAATAGGAGACTCATGAGCGAAACTCCAGCAGAGTTGTTATATACCAGAGAGCACGAATGGATTCGGATTGACGGAGATCAGGGGTATATTGGGATCACATTTCATGCTCAGCATGCCCTGGGGGATATTGTCTTTGTTGAACTGCCAGCAGCAGATGAAGAAATTGACGCAGGAGATGAATTTGGAACCATTGAATCTGTCAAGGCTGTTTCATCGTTGTATATGCCAGTTTCAGGGAAAGTGCTTGAGGTCAATTCTGAAGTAACCCAACAACCAGAACTGGTCAATGAAGACTGTTATGACGCATGGTTGCTCCGTATTAAAATCACCAACAAAATTGAAATTGATAACCTTCTCAATGCAGAAGAATACGAAACGTTTTTATCGGAACTGGATGAATGAGATATATTCCCAATAGTGCAGAAAAACTTCAGAATGAAATGTTATCTTCCATGGGTATTCAATCGATGGAAGAACTTTTTTCATCAATCCCTGAAAATGTTCAACTTGGTCGTGATCTCAAGATACCCCTTGGTATGTCAGAAAGTGATGAACTTGAACTATTTCAGAAAATATCGCTTAAAAATACCGGTGCGAAATTGACCAGTTTTCTGGGAGGCGGCAGCTATGATCATTTTGTGCCGCTAGTCATTGATTCACTGATATCCAGAGCAGAATTTTTCACATCCTACACTCCCTATCAACCTGAAGCCAGTCAAGGGACCCTTCAGGCAATTTTTGAGTTTCAGACGTTCATCACCATGCTGACCGGAATGGAAGTCGCAAACGCGTCGATGTATGATGGTTCAACCGCATTGGCTGAGGCTGTGCTCATGGCCAGTCGTTTGAAAAAGAATAAAAGACAGGTTTTATATCCTGAAACCTGTCACCCGCATTATATTGATGTTCTCAAGACCTACACCCGCAATCTGAATCTTGAGTTGATTCCTGTTCCCTGTAAAGCATCTGGACAAATTGATGATGATTTCCTGATGCGATATCTGGGGAGTAATACATTATGTCTGATTGTCCAGCAACCCAACTATCTGGGTGTGATTGAAGATTTGCATCGTTTAGGTGAATTGTTAAAATCGCAAGACGCGATGTTCATCTGTTGTATTTCTGAAGCAATCAGTTTAAGTGTGCTGGAACCTCCAGGAAACGCAGGCGTGGATATTGTGGTTGGTGAAGCCCAGAGTTTTGGAATTCCATTGAGTTTTGGCGGACCATATCTTGGTTTCATGGCGACAAAGGATGAATTCAAACGTAATCTGCCAGGTCGTATTGTCGGAAAAACACTGGATATTGAGGGGCGTGATGGATTTGTTCTCACTTTATCCACTAGGGAACAACATATTCGCAGAGAAAAGGCTACCAGTAATATTTGTACCAATCAGAATCTGATTATGATGATGGCCACCATGTTTTTAACCTTGATGGGAAAAAAAGGGCTGAAAGAAATGGCTTATCAGAATGCGGCTAAAACCAGTTATCTGAAATCATTGATTGAACCACTGAGCAGCTTTAAATTTCCATACAGTGGGCCTGTTTTCAATGAATTTGTGGTGGAATGCCCCAAACCAGCGTCTGAAGTGATCCTGAGTTGTCTTCAAGACAAAGTTTTGCCTGGAATCGATCTTGGCAAATATTATCCTCAATTACCAAATTATTTACTAATCAATGTAACGGAAAAACGCAAAAAAGAGGAACTGGATCAATTGGCCGCCTGTTTCAAGGCTATTGATATGGGGGCGTGATTAAAATCAGGAGTTGGGTAAAAATCGAGCGACATTCAACTCCTTGATGCCTTCCATGCTTGATGAGTAGGGAATCAACACAATAGTGTTGGGATTTGTTTTTTTAATTTCTCTATTTCTAATATTTTGCATTCCTCGAGTGCTGATATGGTGCAGTACTCCTTCGAAATCAAGAATTTCAAGGATGCTGTTTTCCTCAAAGGTATTTTGAGTCATTAAAACCAGATATTTATCAGGAACAACATCAACCACAGTTCCTGCATATTCAAAATTTGTTTCAGAATATCCCTGTCGATCTCCATAAAATACACTGGTGCTGTCTGCGGGCTTTATTAACGAAGCCTCAGTATATCCCCGATGTCTCACCTTAAGAAGTTCCGTTTTCCAATGCGTATCGTGGTGTTGCTCGTGATCTGAAAGAACTGATCTTAAACCATTCACATAAGACATCACGGTTGTCGCAACGTATAAATTGCTTTTCATTCTTCCTTCAATTTTTAAACTATCGATTTCATACTTTACAAACTTCGCTAGTTGATCAATACCCTGAAGATCTTTCGAACTCATAAAACTTTGAGTGATAGATTCCTGCTTGTGATTTGTAAAGGAATATTCAAATCGACAACTTTGGACGCATCCTCCCCTGTTGCTATCTCTTCCCGCTGTAAAATTGGATATTGTGCAATGTCCTGAGTACGC
Source organism: SAR324 cluster bacterium (assembly GCA_015232315.1). Classification (NCBI taxonomy): domain Bacteria; class Deltaproteobacteria; species SAR324 cluster bacterium. The sequence goes on from JADFZZ010000024.1 coordinate 63,833, forward strand.
CATGCACATGGAACCATGAATAAACATTTCGACATCAATAGCCGCCATTTTTTTGATGTCAGCCGCTTGTTGAATGGAAACTTCACGACCGAGAACAATTCTCTCGACGCCAAGATTTTTCCATAATTTCGCGGAGTATTGGTTGAGGCAGGAGGCCTGGGTTGATAAATGGACAGGGATGTTGGAGTTTGTGGTTATAAAATCCACAACGCCAAGGTCTGAGACAATAGTTCCATCGATATTTATGGACTCAAGGAACTGAAGATATTCTGGAAATGTTTCAAAATCCTGATCATGAAAAAATGAATTTAAAGTAACATAAATCTTCGCACGGTGTTGATGTGCGAAGGTGACGCCTGTTTGCAAATCTTCATCTGAAAAATTATCGGCTCCCCCTCTCAGTCCAAACCTGTCTCCTGAAAGGTATACGGCATTGGCACCGTATAGGATCGCAATTTTCAATTTTTCCAGATTGCCTGCGGGAGCCAGAATTTCAGGAAGATGCATTTAATGTTCAAGAAAACAGTTGTTTCATTTTTGATTTCATATCCGTTGTGCACCGAGGTCCCAATTGTGAGATGACTTCCGCTGCCATCATTGTAGCAATTTGACCACATTCATTTATGGATTGGCCATGGGTAAGTCCATAAAGAAATCCTGCGGCAAACGCATCACCAGCACCTGTGGTATCGATCACTTTCACTGTCTGTGAATCGACATAACTTTGAACTTTGTTGCTTGAAATCAACGCACCTTTCCCACCCAATGTCAGGACCACAGTTTGCACATTTTCCGTCAGATAATCCATGGCGGTTTGGGTGTGGTTTGTTTCTGCCAGAGCGAAGGCTTCCTCCTGGTTACAGAATACGATATTGACATATTCTTTGAGTAAACTTTTAAAGTCCGCAGTATGTCTGTTAACACAAAACGCGTCTGACAAACTCATGGCAATTTGGGTATTATGTTCTTTTGCTGTTTCAAGGGCGTGTTTTACAGCGGCCTTCTGAGAATCTGTATCCCAAAGGTATCCTGTGAAATAGAGAATCTTTGCGTTTTTAATCACATCTTTCCGTATGTCATTTTCACCCAAATCCTGACACATCCCAAGGCAAGTGTTCATCGTTCGGGATCCATCAGGATTGACCAGCACCAGACTACTGCCGGTCATCCCACTTGCATATGCGACAAAATTTTCAACTCCCGCGAGAGTGAGCTGTTTCTGATATTCCGCACCGTGCTCATCATCACCGGTTTTTCCCGTAAAACCTGCAGCGCCTCCTAATTGACAAAGTCCAATCATTGTGTTTGCGCAAGACCCACCCGGGGCCGTTGTGACTTTGTATTGGGCCTTTGCCAACTTGTTAAGAATCTCTTTTTGACGGATTCTATCCACCAAATACATGCGGTTTTTTTCAAGACTCAGTTCGTTGAGAAATGCTTCAGGAACGTGAACCAAAAGGTCAATAAGAGGATTCCCAATGCCATAGACATCCAATGTTTTCATAAACATCCTGTAAAATGAGGGATTAATCGAATTCAGGAAATGGCTGGACCAAGCCAGCCTTTGGATCAGCCAGCTTTCGCTTTGCGGGGTGCTTTACTCAAAACCAGTTTAGGTGCCGACTGTTGGGTAACCGTGGTTTCAGTTACGACACATTCCTTGATATCATCGCGGGAAGGAATTTCATACATCACATCAAGCATTAATTTTTCCATGATGGAACGAAGTCCTCTGGCGCCAGTCTCCCGTTTTACAGCTTCTTGAGCAATGGCCTTGATGGCTCCCTGAGTAAAAGTCAATTGGACACCTTCGATGTTGAACAGCTTTTCATATTGTTTGATGAGCGCATTTTTAGGCTCAACCAAAATCTGGATCAGTTGCTCTTCTTTAAGATTTTGAAGCGAACAGGTTACTGGAAGTCGCCCGATAAACTCGGGAATCAAGCCATATTTCAACATATCTTCCGGCTCAAGTTGAGCCATCAAGGCTTCATAATCATTTTGCTTCTGGGGAGAGTTTGAATGCCCAAAACCGATGGTATGCCTGCCGATTCTTCGACTGACAATATTGTCAATTCCCACAAAAGCACCTCCACAAATAAACAGAATGTTTGTTGTGTCCACTTGAACACATTCTTGTTGAGGGTGCTTTCTTCCGCCCTGTGGTGGGATGTTGGCAACAGTACCTTCAATAATCTTCAGCAACGCCTGTTGAACGCCTTCTCCTGAAACATCACGAGTGATGGATGGGTTTTCACTTTTTCGGGTAATTTTATCGATTTCGTCGATATAAATAATGCCCTGTTCAGCGCGTTCGATATCGTAGTCAGCATTCTGTAGTAATTTTAATACGATATTTTCAACATCTTCTCCGACATAACCTGCTTCAGTTAGAGTCGTCGCATCGGCCATAGCAAAGGGAACATTGAGTATCCTTGCAAGTGTCTGTGCCAGTAAGGTTTTACCCGTTCCGGTTGGTCCGACAAGCAGAATGTTGCTTTTTTGCAACTCTACATCATCATCATTATAATTTGCCTGAATCCGTTTGTAATGGTTATAAACAGCCACCGACAAAACTTTTTTCGCTTGTTGCTGTCCCACTACAAAATCATCAAGAACAGCTTTGATTTCAGAAGGTTTTAATAAGGTTTGCCGTTGTTCAACAACACGATCCTTATGCCATTCTTCTTCCATGATGTCATTACAAAGTTCAATACATTCATCACAAATGTAAACTGTAGGTCCAGCGATGATTTTTTTAACTTCATCCTGGGTTTTCCCACAAAATGAACATCGTAACGGAGTCTCCTTCAGGCTACTCATATTAATCCTTTCTCCAATACGTAAACTTTCCCCTGTTGATCAATTATGAAGAAACCAGTTCCAGGCCACGTGTTACCATGACTGAATCCACGATACCATAGGCTTTGGCTTCATCACTTGAAAAATAGAAATCTCTTTGTGTGTCTTCTTCAATCTGTTCAGGTGGTTTATGAGTATGTTTTGCGACAATGTCATTCAACTTTTTTTTCACACGAACCATCTCTTTCGCCTGAATACTGATATCCTCCGCCTGACCGGAAAAACCACCACTGGGTTGATGAAGCATGATCCGTGCATTCGGTAATGCAGAACGTTTTCCAGCCGTTCCCGCAGCCAGCAAAACAGCACCCATACTGGCTGCTTGCCCTAAACAGATAGTCTGAATATTGGGCTTTAGATATTGCATGGTATCATAAATAGCCAAGCCTGAAGCCACAAAGCCACCCGGGCAATTGATGTAGAGTGAGATATCCGCATCTGGATCCTCAGCTTCGAGAAAAAGGAATTGGGCAATGATTAAATTTGCCACATGATCATCAATTGGGGTTCCTAAAAATATAATCCTATCTTTAAGCAACCGGGAATAAATATCATACGCCCGCTCTCCTCGATTTGTTTGCTCTACAACCATTGGTATGAGTGTCATATTATTCTCACCAGATTATTCGTGTGAATGTGCTTCTGCACCGGAATGATGATCGTGGTCATGAGTCAGGGATTCGCCCAGAACTTTTTCCGCGACAAATTTCAATATTTGTTCTTCATATACTTTTTGTGCGGTGATGTGATAAAAATTACGGCCTAAGGGGGATTCTATCATTTGTTCAGGATTACTTCCAAACATCCACGACATCCTTGCAAAACGCTGAAGAACTTCATTCTGGTCAATTTCGATGGACTCTGAAGTGGCAACACTGTCCAAAATATAGGAAAGTCTCAACTCTTTTTTATAGGAATCCATGGCTTCGGAAATGTCTAAGGCTGGAGCTTCTTCGGAATTGGAGTCTTCCTTGTTTTGTTTAAGTAATTCCTCTTCTTTCTTTTTTAGAAGTATTTCGGGAAGATCAAAATCCGCATATAATCCAGGAAGTTGACTCTTGATGGCTGCGTAATATTTTTCCAAGATCAGGAAATTTTTTTGATGTTGAATCTCATGGCGGATTTCTTTGAGGAATTCTTCCTCACTTGATTTACCAAATTTTTCATAGAAAGCCGCATTCACTTCTGGCAACTTCCTGTTTTTTAAACTCTTTAAAGTTATCTGGAATGATACGGTTTTACCTTCATCCTCTCCATAAAATTGATCCAGTGTGATAGGCGATGTTCTGGTTTCGCCAACAGTCATTCCTTCAATATGAGGGAGCAAAATTTTAACTTTGCTATTCACTTCTGTACCAAGAATAATTTGAGCATCTGCAACGGATCCATTCTCATAGGGTACATTATTGATAGTTGCATTTATATCAACGAGGACTTGATCACCGTTACCTGCGGCATTTCCTGCTTCTGCCTCCAGCCACTCCGCATTTTCTTCTCTCATCCGTGAGATGTGTTCCTGAATATCTGCATCAGTTATTACAAGTTCCTCTTTTTCAAGTTGAATTCTTGAATATTCTGGTTTTTGAAGTGTCGGTTTTACTTCAAAACTCATTTTACAGGAAAATGGTTTGCCCTGTTCAAAGTTGATCTCATCAACAGTGGCCTGAGTGGCCGGATTAATCCCTTTTTCATCAAGTGCTTTTCCATAGTATTCCGGGATAACCTTTTCAAAGGCTTCAGCCTGCATAAATTCCTTGAATCTTTTTTCAAGCCAACCTTTAGGAAATTTCCCAGGCCGGAATCCTTTTACTTTTGCGGAGCGGATTTTATTGAGTACGGAATTGTAATGAGGGCGAATTTCTTCTAAAGGAATTTCAATGGAAATACTGCGTTTAAGTTGTCCCAAATCCTGAATTTCTGACTGCATAGGAATTTTGCCTTGAGATGAATTGATATTTAAAACCGCATGATTAATACGGTTTCAGCACTTTAATGGAAGGAAACGAAATTAAAAACAATCCATCAAATGACAAGTTTTAATTTTGCTTGAATTTGAGCCTATCGAGTAAAATTTAAACCCAGATAAGGCCTGAAATGGAGAACTCTTGATTTAGTACGTTACAAAATAAAAAAAATGAATTATGTTCATTTTTAATGCGTTTCCTACCATCATATCGATGGCTATCAGGATGACATCAATTGCAAAATAATACGTTGGTGACCAATCAGGGGAATTTATGGAACAAGAAATACTTCTTGAAACTGGAACGAATGAATTTGAAATTCTGGAGTTTTTTATCACCGAAAACTCACCCTCTGGAAAAATGATACCTAATTATTTCGGGATGAATGTGGCTAAAGTCACTGAAGTCATTGAATCTCCAAATCTTCAAAGCAGTGACTATGCGGTACATCCTTGTTTTTTGGGAACGATTCCTTTGAGAGGGGATGTTTTGCCAGTGCTTGATTTGAGTATCTGGTTGGGAATGGATCGTAACAAACATGAGCATGAAAACATTATTGTTACCAAATTCAGCAATTCCATGCAGGGATTCCTTGTTTCCGGCGTGGTAGAGATCCATCGTTTGACATGGAAAGAGTTGATTCCACCGGGAACATTCATGCAATTGATGAATAACAAATCAATTATCGGGATGATCGATGCCGGGGATCACTTTATACAATTACTGGATCTGGAATATATTGTGACCGATCTGAATCCAAACCATGCTGAGAGCGATTGGCACACCACAGTCAAGGCCTCAAATGAATATAAGGCTTTAGTGGTTGAGGATTCCCCCACAATCCGCAAAATGCTACAAAAAAATTTATCGGCCTCCAATTTTAAGATAAAAATGGCAGCTAATGGGGAAGAAGCCTTTGGAATGTTGAAACAGTTTTTGGCTCAGGCAGAACGGGAAGATAAAACCATCAAGAATTTCGTTGATGTGGTTATTTCAGACATTGAAATGCCACTCATGGACGGTTTTACCCTGACCAAACAAATCAAGCATAATGCAGGACTGAGAGATTTACCCGTGATTCTTTATTCTTCTATCATTACTGATGAATTACGTCATAAAGGAGAGTCTGTGAAAGCGGATTTTCAGGTTTCTAAACCAGACATGGATATAATGGCTGAAAAAGCAATTGAACTTATCGAGCGAACTTGAAAAACAGGCAAAATATGGATTTTAGAGAAGATGAAGATGTTATTGAAACGTTTATTGAAGAAACACTCGGCCATCTGGAAATCATTCAGAATGGAATTATGTCTCTGGAAAAACAGGGACAGAACACGGATGACAAACTCATTCATCAGATCTTTCGAGAAGCTCACACCATGAAAGCCGGGGCAAATCTTCTGGAATTAAAAAATATTGAAAGACTTGCCCACCATATGGAAGATATTCTGGATCTTATCCGCAAGAAACAAGTTGTTGTGGATAAAGACCTGGTAGGAGCTTTTTTACACGGTCTTGATACCATCAGAGACTTATTGGATGATATACAGGACAGTGATATCGCTGATATTACTGTTATTCTCCAGAAAATAAAAAGCGTCATTCCAGTATCACAATAAAAACCACTCTAAAAAAGGGAGGAACATGTCAACACTATCAATCCAGTCCAATGAAAAGGATGGAATTTTTTATCTATCCGGTGAAATAGACGCTCATACGGATTTATCACTCCTGTTTGATTCACAGGACGATCATTTGACGCTGAACTTGAAAGGAGTGACTAATATCTATTCAATTGGCGCAAAAAAATGGCTTGAAGGCGTGAGAGATTTACGTCGAAGTGGCAAAGGATTGATCTATATAGAATGCTCCGAAATTTTTGTGGAGTTTTTTAACATTTCACCAGCCTTTACCCAGGATGTCAGAATTCAATCCTTTGAAGTAGCATTCATGTGCGAAAGTTGTGATCAATATAAATCCCAAATGATTGTTCTCGGCAACAACCTTGCTTTTGAACAACCAACCATAGTTTGTCCTCAATGTGGAACAGAGATGATCACTGAGGAGGAAGATGTTTTCCGTTTTTTGGAAAATCTCTAACAGCAATCAATTGTCATGAAATTTCCTTATTTATTGAATCACAAAAAACAGGGGTTGAAAGCCTGTTTCCTGCCGTTTAATGTTCTCCGGTATTTTCCTGTCCATACCATTATTTTGTTTTTATTATTTTTTATGGGTTTGTTCCTTGATGGAAGGGATGAGATCCAGGCAATGCCGGTGACAATCACTGATGGCACTGAAAATTATAATCTTGGATCGGTGGTGGATATTCTTGAAGACAAGGATGGAACAACTACCATTGAGCAGATTATCTCAGCAGAATGGTCGAATCAATTTATCAAGAGTTCAGTCGATATTCCAAATTTCGGATTTACCCGCTCCGTGTATTGGGTTCGCCTTGAACTGGATCATGATTCCCCACTTGATACCAGATGGTTTCTGGAGGTTGGTTATCCTCTCCTTGATCAGATTGTGCTTTATTCAAAAGATGAATCAGGAATCTGGCAACAGACACTTACCGGCGATACCTATCCCTTTTCACAAAGGCCGTTGAATTTCAGAAATTTTGTTTTTCCACTCAATCTGGAAGGCGGTCAGTCAGAAACCCTGTATTTAAGAATAAAAACAGAAAGTTCCATGCAGATCCCGCTCAATCTGTGGTCTCCTGACAAATTTGCTGAACGCATCAATCGAGAAGTCTATGGTCTGGGCATTTACTATGGAATCATGCTGGTCATGATTCTTTACAATCTGTTTATCTATGTTTCAGTCCGGGACATCGGTTATTTGTTTTATGTTCTGTTTATTACGCTTTATGCACTTATTCAATTAGCACTCAATGGTTTGGCCTTTGAATATTTATGGCCTGAGTTTCCTTGGTGGGCCAATCGGAGCATCCCATTTTTAATTGCGACGGGTGAAATTCCCTTGCTGCTGTTTACCAGAAATTACCTGAGACTCAAAGATTACCTGCCCCGCACTGATCAGTTATTCAAAGCGTTGATTCTGATACATGCTGTTTGTACCTTGTTACCGTTTGTAGCAGGTTATTCTCTGGCAATTAGAATCATAATTTATCTGGTTGTGGTGATATGTCTGGCAATGACATGGGCTGGTATTTCCACGCTGATGAAAGGCTCCAGGGAAGCACGTTTTTTTCTATTCGCATGGGGTGCTTTTTTTCTGGGAGCTTTGGTTTATTCCATTCAGAAAGTTGGTTTGATTCCTCCAGGCTTCATCACAGAATATGGAGTTCAATTTGGTTCAGCGGGTGGTGTCATTCTGTTGTCTCTCGGGTTGGCCGACAAAATCAATGAATTGAAAAAAGAATCTGCGCAAGCACAGGCTCATGCTCTGGAAATTCAACGACAGGCCAATGAACGTCTGGAAAAAAAGGTGGCGGAACGGACCTCTGAACTGAATCTTTCACTCACACAGGTGGAAAAAGCCCAGGCGCAATTGACAACTATCAATGACATTGTGAAAATCATCAACAAGGAAACAGATTTTGAAATCATTCTGGAAAGTATCCTTAAAACATTTTCATTGCTGATTCCGAGCGCTCAAAGAGCATTTTGCATGATCATGGACTCAGAAAATAAGAATTACATCATCGAAAAAACACTTGTCTTGTCAGCAAACGATTTTCAAACCATGACTCTGGGAAGTGAATGGAATGAACTCTTTTATACACACGTCACCCACTACATTGAATGGGCCGTGATTACTGAATATTCAGGGGTTGTTTCATGGAATCTTTATGCGGAATCAGCGACTCCTCAATCCGTACTTTCTGTTCCGGTAACGTTGAATGGTGAAATCGCCGGATTTTTTCATTTTGACAACCTGGATACTCCAGATGCCTTTCATCCGGAAATGTTTGCGATGATCGGAGATTTGACCGAACACATCACTTCAGCATTTTTAAGATCCAGAACACTGAAAATATTGAAAGAAAATGAAATCAGGCTCGAAAAAAACGCACGCTCTCTCAACCGTGCGTTGAGACAGGCACAACAGCGGGAAGAGACCATTGTTCAACTCAATCATCTGATGAAATCGGCTAATGAAACACTTGATTTGAATAATTTGATCAAGGCATTGCTCGAGGGAGCCCTGATTGATAAATATGCGATTGATGGCGCTATCGTTCATTTTGCCGATGTCGAAACAAGAACTTTGGAGTTTGCGGCTTTCTATAATGTATCAGGCCGCTATGAACATTTTTGTAATGATCTGGATCAATATTCATTTTTTCTGGATAAACCTGATACGCCTTTTGGGAGATCTTCCGTCACAAAAAATCCAGTTTACCTCAGAAATGTTCCTGAAGATCGCCAAACTATTGAAGGGCCGTTAAAAGATCTCAAATTGAGGCATGTTCAGTCCCTGTTGATTTATCCTCTCATTATTCAGGGGGATGTGATTGGAACAATCAGTTTTTTTTCAGCGGATTATGAACTGAAACTCAATGAACAACATCTCGAAAACATTCAGGGTTATATTGATCATATTGTGACACCTGTGAACAACATCCGTTTGTATGAAATTAGTCAGCAGGACAGAAAATTGATAACCCGGATCAATCAGGTGATGCAGACTGTGAATGCTACGCTGGATCTGGATGAAGTGATGGCGGCAGTCAAAGCGGCTCTTCAGGAAATGTTCACCTTTGACGCCATTGGAATTCAATTGGTTGATGAAGTTCGTCAATATTTGAATATTTACAGAATTTATGGTGATTCCATTTCAGAAAAACAGGTGAAACGCTGGAGCAGCATTCCTATTTTGATTGATGGCAGGGACAGTCTGAGTCTGTATAGTCTTCACATGAATGGGCCAGTGTATGTGCCTGATGTCAATGACGATATACCATTGGGACTTGTTGATGAAAAAATCCGGGAAAGTTTTCGGTTTGTTTCTTTACTTTGTCTCCCTTTGACTGTGCAAAACAAGGTAATAGGGGTTATTTCATTTTATAACAGTGGTCATGGTTTTTCATTGAGTGAAATCCAGATTGCACAGATTCAGCGGTATGTGACACAGATTGCCGCCACCATTCATAATGCGAGACTTTATGATGATTTGAAAAGTACCAAGATCCAATTGCTTGAAACTGAAAAAATCGCGGAAATGACCAAATCTTTCGAGCGATTTGTGCCCAAACAATTTTTGAACAGGATTGCGAAAAATGGTTTGGATCGCATTGAACTAGGCATGGCGGAAAGTGATATCATGACCATTTTATTTTGTGATATCAGATCGTTTACAACGCTTGCCGAAAAGATGAGCCCACAGGAATTATTAAATTTCCTCAATGCCTATCTGGATCGAATGAGTAAACCCATTCATGTTCACAATGGTTTTGTGGATAAATTTATCGGGGATGCGATCATGGCCTTGTTTGATAATCCAGGGGGACCACCAGAAGTGGAGGCACAAGGTGCCGTTGATGCGGCTATCGGTATGCAGGAAACCCTGAGGATATACAATGAACATCGAAGATTTTCTGGATATGTGCCTTTGTCAATTGGTATCGGAATTCATACAGGCCCAGTGGTCGTTGGTACGGTAGGCTCAAGGGACAGGATGGATTCAACCGTGCTTGGGGATAATGTGAATCTGGCCGCAAGGCTGGAAGGCTTGACCAAATATTATGGGGCAAAAATCATCATCAGTGAAGACACCATGAGGTTGCTGGAAAGCATCCGTCAATACAAGTACCGACAATTGGACTGGTTAAGAGTTAAGGGCAAGGCAGAGCCTGTTTCAATTTATGAAATTTACAGTGCCGATGATGATGATATTCAAAGGTTGAAAATGAAATCGGAAAGATTTCTACGCAAGGGATTGTTCAGTCGGTTCAAACAACAATGGGATGAATCCATAACCAGCTTTCAGGAAGTGTTGGCCATTAATCCGAAAGACAAAGCTGCTGAATTTCATATTAAAAATTGCCTGTATTTGAAAAATAATCCACCTGAACAGGGATGGGATGGATCCATCAGTCTGGATTCAAAATGAAATCGACTGCTTAAGGTCTGGTTGGTTCGGTGACGCTTATTACCTGAACTTTGTCAATTTCAAGCGAGGCCATGAAATTCAACAGACTCAATAATCTATTGATTTCAATATTATTTTCTGGTGCGATCACATACTCACCTTCAGGCTTGGTTTTTCTGAATTCAATGATTGCCGTTTTTAAATCCTCAAATTTCGCAACTGGTTTTCCTGCTATAATCCAGTTGTCTGAAGCATGAATTTCTATCAGTAATGGTTCATCAAGAGTCGAAACAGGGGGTGCTCCCTCGGTTGTCTGAGGCAAATTTATTTCGGTATAAATATGGGTGATTCCTGCTGTTAAAATGAAAAAAATCAGCAAAATGAACATAACATCCAACAATGAAGTCAGATCAATGCTATTTTCCGGATCAGATTCCGGGGATGGCAAACCATGAAATGGCCTGGTTGAAATCATGAGCGAACTCCATGAGTCAGATGGTGATTCAATGCATTCAATTGCTCTGTTAAAAGTTGAATGATGCTGTTGATCCGCATATGAAACATTGAATAAGCGATCAACGAAGGAATAGCAATGATCAAACCCGCAGCGGTTGTGAGCATGGCTTGAGATATGCCATTTGCAATCAGTGCCGGACTCACTGGACCATGTGACGTTGCGATACTGTCAAAGGCCTGGATCATTCCCAGAATGGTTCCAAGTAGACCTAAAAGTGGTGCAATAGACGCCACAAGTTTCAACAATGGTAGATATCGAAGGAGTTCTCGTTGCAATTTCATCATCTTGATTGAAAGATAATGTTCGCGGTCTTCTTGATCCAGATGGCTTTTTTCGCAAAGTTCCATTAATAGGAAACCTGTTTTCCATTTTTTAAGATCAAAAGACACCATGCTATCGACAATTGATTCCATGGGGTGCTGTAGGATTTTTTCAACAACGTCATCAGGCACTCCTGAATAACGCATTAAAACATAGAAACGTTCTGAAATGATTGTGGTAACGATTACCGCGCAGGCAAGCAATGGCAAACCAACCAAACCCATTTGCTCAAGAAAACTCATGCTGTCCTCAAGGAAATATGTTTCAGCAAACATAAAAAAACATGCTTTACTTTCTACTCAAGAAACCAGTATTAAAAAAGAGAAATTTTTTTCCAGAATGCATTTTTTAATAAAATCGGAGTCATTTGTTGAAAATAAAAACTCTGTTAATGATTATTGCAGTGATATTATTGGGAAATAGTGTGCTTTCTGCTCAGGAAAGCGTCAAGCTTGTTCCTGGAAAAACCATGTATGCACTGGGTAAAAACCTGGTGTATATGGAGGATAAAGACAACAAGATTACTTTAGACACGCTCCAAACAGGTGGAGATTTACCTCCTTTTCAAAAATCTACTTCAGACACCTTGAGTGTTGGTTTCACAGATTCTTCCTATTGGCTACGTCTATTTATTAAAAACACCGATTCTTCACAAACATCATGGTATTTGGAGTTTGCGTATCCTCCCATGGACCATCTGGAGTTATATGTAATACAGAATAACCAGATTATTCGGAAATATATAAGTGGCGATTTATATGCTTTTGAGGAACGTCCCTATCCTCATCGGCACCATATTTTTCCAATCAATCTGCCGACTGACGCTGAAACAACCCTTTATATTCGTGCCAAAACAGAAAGCTCCATGCAGTTCCCCTTGATTCTCTGGTTACCAGAAGCCTTTGCCCGCAAAGACCACAAAGAACAATATGGGTTGGGATTGTATTATGGCATCATGTTTGTGATGTTGCTTTATAACCTGTTTATTTATGGGGCAACAAAGGATCGCAGTTACCTTTATTATGTGTTTTATGTTGGCGCTTATTCCCTGTTTCAAATGTCCCTCAATGGATTGGCCGCAGAATGGGTGTGGCCGAATTGGACATGGTGGAACAATCGAAGTATTCCATTTTGTATAGGGGGCGCATTCCTGGGATTAATTTTATTTTCACAATCATTCCTTCAGATTAAAAACTATGCACCAGGACTGAATAAAATCATGAACTTGCTTGGGCTTGGTTTTATCGGTGTGATGTTCATTTCACTGTTGGCAAGTTATGCTATCAGTATTCAAACAGCCGTTGTTCTTGTCATCATTTCCCCTTTTGTTTTAATCACAGCCGCTGTGATTTGCTGGAAAGCCGAATATTATCCGGCACGCTTTTATTTACTGGCATTTATTGCTCTGCTTTGTGGAATCGTTGCGACTGGAATGAGTGCGGAAGGATTGGTTCCTAGTAATTTTCTTACCAATTACGGAATCCAGATTGGGTCGGCCATGGAAGTGGTTTTGTTGTCCCTGGGATTGGCTGAACGTATCAATCAATTGAGGCGTGAAAGGTTTCATGCGCAACAGGAATTATTCAAGTCACAGAATGAAACACTGAACGCGCAGAATCAGGCAATGGAAAACCTGAAAAAAGCTGACAGATTGAAAGACGAGTTTCTGGCGAACACCTCTCATGAATTACGTACACCACTGAATGGAATGATTGGTCTTGCGGATGCTTTGCTTGATCAACTTCGTGGGCCGTTAACTCCTGAACAACAGCTTGATTTGGCCATGATTGTTCAAAGCGGGAAACGTCTTTCAAATTTGGTTAATGATATTCTTGATTTTTCCAAGATCCGAAATCAGGATCTTGAACTTCGTCTCACGCCATTGATGTTACCTAAAATTATTGACGAAGTTATTATGTTGTCACGACCATTGATTGGCAAAAAATCGATCACATTAACCAGTGATATTCCTGTAAATCTCCCACAGGTGATGGCTGATCGTAATCGATTGGAACAGATTCTTCATAATCTGGTAGGAAACGCTATCAAATTCACCAGGCAGGGATCTGTTTCAATAGAAGCAAAAACTGAAAATGAGAGAATCAGAATTCTTATTCGTGATACTGGTATTGGCATTCCTGAAAACAGGCGTGAAGGAATTTTTGAATCATTTGAACAGTCCGATGGTTCAATTGAACGAGAATTTGGTGGTACAGGATTAGGTTTATCCATCAGTAAATCACTTGCCGAATTGCATGGCAGCACCATTCATCTGGAAAGTGAGGTAGGTAAAGGTTCCGCATTTTCATTTACATTACCAATCGCAATGGACTCCTCCAGTGAATCAGTTGTTGAGGATAAATCAGGTAGTATAAAACCCTCATTAAATCTACAAAACAGTCAGATGCTCGAAATTGTAGATGATGTTGTAACACCAGATAAAAAAACAATATTGATGGTGGATGACGAACCTGTAAATCTACATGTGCTTCGAAATCATCTTAAATCAAGAGGATACAATACAATTTCAGCAGGTGACGGTTTATCAGCTTTGGAAAAAATCAAAATATCCAAACCGGATTTAGTGTTACTGGATGTGATGATGCCGAAAATGGGGGGGTATGACGTTTGTCAGAATATCAGAAAAATATATAATGAAATCTCGTTGCCTGTGATCATGTTGACTGCAAAAAATCAGGAACAGGATATCATTCAGGGGTTCAAGCACGGCGCGAATGATTACCTCACCAAGCCTTTTATGAAGGCTGAATTGTTGGTTCGGGTTGAAACGCATCTGAAATTTCAGGAAGCTGTTGCTGCACTTAAAAATTCTGAAAGACAGGCAATTGAATTAGCAACGGCTCGTACCGTTCAAGAATTATTGATTCCTCAAAAATTACCAGAATTAGAAGAAGTCGAAATTGCCAGTTTTTATCAGTCAGCCTCTGAAACTGGAGGAGACTGGTATCATTACAGATATTCACCTGAATCCAATTTGCTGGATGTTTTAATAGGTGATGTAACAGGACATGGGGCCGCTGCGGCTATCATCACTGGTATGGTTGATAGCGTTTATCAGTCGTTGGAAGAACATAAAAAAAATGTGATTAGCGGAGATCTGGGGTTTCAGATGCTGCATCCTTCATATTTACTGGAATTACTGAACAATGTCCTTCACACCACAACGGATGCCAAATATACACTTACTTTTGTTTATTCTGTTCTCGATTTGAAAAATAAAATTCTGATTTATACTTGTGCTGCACATAATCCATGCTACGTCTGGCGCCCAACCGGATTTGAAGGAAAACGTGGGAGTAATTCAAAAAATCCCTTTTTTGAACTCAGAGATTATTCTCATGCACTCGGTTTTCAACAGGGGAATACCTATAAAACACAGATGTTGGAACTTCAAACGGATGATGTGATTGTTTGGTACACGGATGGTCTGGTTGAAAATTATAATGAAAAAAAAGAAATGTTTGGTCAGGGTCGACTGCGTCGTCTCATTAAAGATTGTGAGGGACTCAATGCTGAAGAAATTAAGAACAGGATTGTAAATGAAGCGTTTAAGCACTTTGCCAATGTCCCGATTGAAGACGATGTAACATTGGTGGTGGCAAAAATCCGGTGAAGATTGATCTGGTCTACTGATTGATATTTATAACCGGTTAAATTATTCTAAAATATTATGTATAATTAAAAATTAATTTCAAAGATTAGTCCCTTCGTCCGAGCTTTTTGATCAGAAAAATTTTCACGACTATGCCCAAACAAAAATTGTTCAGGCTGTCTTGTCCTGATATAAGTTTACACATCCGATAAACTTAAAAGAGGACAGACCATGCAAAAAGCGATACGATTATCAACAAGTAAATATCACATCAGATACACAGAAGAATTTAAGCGTCAAATCCGCGATGAATATTTATCGGGTCAAAAGAGCAAATCAGAGTTAGCCCGAAACCATGGCATAGGAGGAGGTGCCTATCGAATCACCTTGTGGCTGCGTTCGATGAACGCTGAGAATCGGTCAACGTTTCTGAACCCTCTGGATCAGGAGGCGGAAATGAAGGAAGAATCCGAGTAACCGTTCAAGGGGGGGTGATTCATAAATTTGTATTTCAGACTAGCAAGTTTGATATTCTGTTCATAATCTACAGTCTGTCTATTAGTCCAGTAAACTCTTTGTGTTGATCCAACGATGGGATTGAATATATTTTCCAAAGCAAAGCAAATTTATCGAGAAATAGAGCAGATTCCTCAGCAATTGGAAACCATATCCACCTTGCTTCAAACGAATGAACAGTTATCTCGGCAAGTGGCCCTTCTGGAACAAGAGAATATCCAACTTCGTCAACAAATAGAGGCGCTGTCCTTATTAACAGCAACGCATGCTGCTCTACGCCAGCAAGTTGAGTCATTAACTGCGGAAAATAAAGAATTAAGGCAAAAGAACAAGGATTTAGAGGAAAAACTGCGAACCAATAGCGGGAACTCTTCCAAACCACCGTCGTAAGATCCGCATCGTTCTAAAAAACCGCTGAATCCCGGCAAAAAGAACAAGGTGGTTACCGCTGATTTTGGGCAAAATAAAAAACCATCCTCCGAAACGGAGAAACAAGACTCAGTTTGCGATCCCATTTCCAAAAAAATTGAGAATTGTTTTCCCTCAACCCTGTGTGAGTGTGGTGGTTGTGTTCAAATTGCGGCAAATTACCAGGCTCGTGATCAATTTGAAATTCCGGTGATCCAACCCCTTGTGACAGAATTCCGCATATTTTCTGGACGTTGCGATCAATGTGATCAATATCATGAAGGACATCACCCTGAAGGTATTCCCACGGGTGTCCTTGGCCTCAGTTGGTCTGGATTTCTGTGTTGACCGGGGTTTACAAGTTATCGAAGCGTGAAGTTCAGCGCGTCCTGGAAGATATGTTTCGGATTTCAATCAGCCTTGGCAGTGTTTCAAACGCTGAAAAAATTGTCAGTGAGGCCCTGAAAGCTCCCGTGGAAGAAGCTCAGGAAGCCATTCAACACGAGAAAGTGGTTCATTGTGATGAAACCTCACATAAGCAAAATGGAAAGAAGCAATGGCTGTGGATCGCAGTTGGAGCCGTCTTTAGTGCAACCTGAAAACCCATGTCCTCTGGACATGGTCATGGTTCCAAGGCTCTGCCCGGAACCGGATGAATTCAAGAAAATGGATTCTGGGCACGATCCCATCGAATTTAAAGAAGGGATGGTGTCTGTTCTGAATCATCGGGGTTCCAAGGATAGGAGTGATGACAAGAACTATGGAAAAAACGTTGCTTAGTGTTAAGGCTAACCCCAGTATGTCAAGCCCTCTGGGCTTATCCCAAACCCACCCGTTCCACGGGTGGATTCTTTAGTGTGTTCCTGATCCGATCTTCCCGGGCTGCCAGTGTCGCTCAGGAAATACTGGGATTGGCCTTTAAGGGAATTCTCGTTTCAGATCGTTATTCCGCTTACACTTGGGTCGATGCCATGAAACGTCAGTTGTGTTGGGCGCACCTGATTCGAGATATTTTGAAAATCTCTCAAAGAGGGGGCGCCGATGAGAAGATTGGCGCGGATCTTCTTTGGCAAATCAAGCGCATGTTTCAATGGTGGCACAGACTTCGAAAGGGCAATATCAGTGGAACAAGGAAGTGAAAAAACAAGGAGAACCTGTCTCAACATTCTCAACATCAAAGAAGCTTTATGGACTTTTGTGGAACAGGAAGGGGTCGAACCCACAAATAATATCGCGGAACGGTTTTTGAGACCCTATGTTTTATGGCGAAAAAAGTCCTTTGGAACTCAGTCTGAGCGGGGTAACCGCTTTGTTGAGCGAATGATGACCGTCAGTATGTCCTGTCGACAGCAATCTCTGCCTGTGATTCCGTTCATTACTCAGGCATTAACAGCTCATTTTGGATCAAAAAACTATCCTTCATTGATTCCTCAAAACGATGATATTGCCATAAAAATGGCCTCATAGTTTCCCCCCCTTGAACGGTTACGATTTTAGTGCGATTGCCCTGTTGGCTGTCACTAATTTTACTTCCAGGACTGTGTGAGAATAAGCCACCTTTTCAGGTTTTAAAACCAGATTATCTCTGATTTGTTTTTGATAAAGATCTTTGATCTGATCCCCTGTTTTCTTTTTAAAAACCTGAAAGAACGCAGCTTCACTTTCAAAAGAACGCCCCGCGAGCTCTTTCAATGATGATAAATTATATGTTTGATAATGTATGCTATCAAACATATAGAAATTTTACACGAGTGTTGTGTTTTGCCTTCCTTCAGGCTTGGAAAGAAGTATCTTTGATGTTGTAGAAACGGTAAGTGGCTGAAATCATTAGATTCAATAAAATTACCGGTTTTTAAATAACCACAATGATTTCAATATGCTATCCAAAACACAACACTCAATAATTTTACATATACCGGAAATTTTAAATACCGTTTATGCCATGATTATGGCAAGGGAAAAACGCACCCCTGTGGCAGTCGAAAAACGCACCCCCTCCGTGAGAAAGAATTTGTAGTTTTGTTTATAATTTTTGAAAAATTTCGAGCTGTGCAGGTGATTTGAATATGTTGTAGAACAGGAATACACTGGATTTTGCGTTATTTTCCCCCAAAAAGAACCTTTTGATGCGAGAATCCTATGTCCAATTATGAAATCAAGATCCAGATAG
>JADFZZ010000025.1:0-215 GCA_015232315.1 SAR324 cluster bacterium
GGAGGTTTGAACAACAAGTTTGGCAGTTTTACGGAAGGCATGGCCTTGCCTTCGATGAGCAAGGTGCTAACCAACCGGTTTCAAATGAATGTGATCGCCCCGAATGTCAAGGTTCGCAAAGGCGGAGAGGAATTTGAAATTGATGTGCTGGCCTATGCCAACACGGACGTGAACGCGGTTTATCTGGTGGAAGTCAAAAGTCATCTGCGGGATGA